>NZ_FAOZ01000009.1 GCF_001536285.1 Parafrankia irregularis
AGGCCTTCGACCTGGGCGATGGTGGCTTTGGGGTAGCCGAGGAGTTCGTGGTAGAAGGCGAAGGTGCGGCGGTCGACGGCGAGGCGGCGGCGTTGGCTGGGTCGGCGTCGCCGGGTGGTTTTTCCGTTGCCGGTGGTGCTGCCGTCTCCGTTGCTGTGGGGGGTCTGGTCGGTACCTTCGCCGTACCAGCCGTAGGCGTTGCGCATGTCGGCGCCGGAGGAGAAGTAGCCGCCGGTGCCGCGCAGGAGGACGACCTTGGTGTCGTCGTCGTCTGCCAGTTCGTCGAGGTAGGCGGCGAGCTGGTCGCGCATCGGCGGGTCGTAGGAGTTGCGCCGCTGCGCATTGTTGATCGTGATGCGGGCGATGCCGGACTCCGGCTCCCGCTCCATCAACACACGTCCGTCAGTCAACGACTCGTCCCTCTTCCCGCTACTCCCAGGTCGAGACCATCGTAATGTAAATCTATATATATTTCCAGTGAAGCCCTCGGGTGGCCCTGGGCGGAGGCGGGAGGGAGGCGTCGAGTCGCCCGATCTCCGGTCGGCCGCCGGCGCCACGGTCCTGGCCGGTCGAGATCCGCTGCGGCTGGGGCGATGGCCCGCTGGAAGGCGCTTGTATGCAGGCTGCCGACATCGGCGTGGTCCCAGGTGGTCCGCGGCGGCGCACTGTCGGATGGCACCTGACCTGCTCGACAGCACCCAAAAGTATAGATAGATTCGGTTCCTTCGGGCGAGTTGCTGCTGGCGGAGGGGTCGGGGCCTGACAAATGACGACCACGGCGAGCGCGTCGAACGGGCCTAACCTCGGCATACCAGCAGCGGCCGCGTTCTGGTCCCTGGTCGAACGGGCCGAGGGCCGTTCGCCCGACGCGGTGATCCTCGCGGACGACCATGGTCGGGCACTGACGTCCGCCGGGCTGCGCGAGGAGGCCGAGCGGGTGGCGGCCGGTCTGTACGCGCTCGGGCTGCGGCCGGGTGACGTCGTCTCGTGGCAGCTGCCGACCACCCTCGAGGCAGCGGTGCTGATGGTGGCGTGTGCCCGGCTCGGTCTGGTGCAGAATCCGATCATCCCGGTGTTCCGGCATCGGGAGGTCGGGTACATCACGCGGCAGGTCGGTGCCCGCCTGCTCGTCGTGCCGGAGCGGTGGCGCGGTTTCGGCCACGGGGAGATGGCTCGTTCCCTCGGTGTCGAGGTGGTCTCGCTCGATCTTGAGAGTCCGCCGCGCAGTGGTCTGCGGCTCCCCGCCGCCGACCCCGGCACGCTGCCGGAGCTACCCGGGCTGTCCGGGCTGTCCGTGCTGTCGACCTCTGCCGGGAATTCGGCGCCTCCGGTCGGTGTCGGGGAGTGCAGGTGGATCTACTACTCGTCGGGGACGGTGGCCGATCCCAAGGGTGTGCGGCACACCGACGCCTCGGTGATCGCGTCGTCCAACGGTGTGGTGGACGGGCTGGGTTTCGGCGCCGGTGACGTGTATCCGATCGCCTGGCCGCTGGCCCATATCGGGGGTGTGGCGATGCTGGCGGCGGCGCTGCGCACCGGGGGCCGGCTGGTGTTGTTCGACGTGTTCGACCCGGCGACGACCCCCGGGCGGATGGCCACCCACCGGCCGACCTTCCTCGGCTCCGCCACACCGTTCTTCCTGGCGTACGTGGCGGCCCAGCGCCGGCACGGCGACACGCCGTTGTTCCCCGCGGTGCGGGTCTGCGTCGGTGGTGGGGCGCCGACCCCGGAGACCGTGAGCCGGGAGGTCGCCGAGGTGTTCGGTGTTGCGGGAGTGGTGAACTCCTGGGGGCTGACCGAGCTCCCGGTGGCGACCAGCGAGACACCGTCGGACGCCGGAGCCGGGTCGACCGTGGGCCGGCCGATGACCGGCGTGCGGGTCCGCGTCGTCGACGGTGAGCTGCGGCTGAAGGGGCCGCAGTGCTTCCTCGGCTACGTCGACGCCACGCTGGACGCCGACGCCTTCGACGACGAGGGGTGGCTGCGCACCGGTGATCTCGGCTCGGTCGACGGCGAGGGCCGGGTCCGCGTCGAGGGCCGGCTCAAGGACGTCATCATCCGCAACGCGGAGAACATCTCGGCCTCCGAGATCGAGGAGGTGCTGCTGCGTCACCCGGCGGTCGCGGACGCCGCCGTCGTCGGCGTGCCGGACGAACGTACCGGGGAGCTGGTCTGCGCCGTGGTGGTCGTGCGTCCCGGTACCACGGTCACCCTCGCCGACCTCGGGATCCACTGCCAGGTCGAAGGCCTTGCGCGGTACAAGTGCCCCGAGCGCCTGGAGCTCGTCGACGAGCTGCCGCGTAACCCGATGGGCAAGGTCCTCAAGCGCCAGCTTCGTTTCTGATCGGCCTTCAGCGCTGATCCGTCCTGCGCTGTGATGCGCGTTCAGGCCGTCGGGGCTCGCAGCAGGGCGAGCGTCTGGTCCAGCTCGGCCTGCAGGATCTCGCTGGCACGCTCACCGTCGCCAGTGGCCACGGCCTCGACGAGGGCGGCGTGCGCGGCGTCACCGTGGTTGTGGTCGGTGGCGCGCAGGCCGAGCAGGTCGACCAGATCGATGAGCCCCCGGCGCAGCACCGGCAGGAACTCGGTGAACAGCCCGTCGAGCACCGGATTGTGCGCGGCCGCTACAACGGCGGCGTGCAGGGCGATGTCCGCGTCGACGAACGTCTCGTCGTCACCGCCGGCCGCGGCCCGTCGCCGATCGAGAGCGTCGCGCATGGCGGTGATCTCCACCTCGGTGCGCCGCTGCGCGGCCAGCCGCACGGCCTGCACCTCCAGGAACATCCGGACCTCGTAGACGTCGCCCACCGCGGCGCGGCGCAGCGCGTCCCTCCAGTCCTGCGCCGGTTCGGTGGCGATGACGTACACGCCGGATCCCTGCCGGGCCTGCAGCAGCCCCGCTCCGGCCAGCGCGCGCAGCGCCTCGCGCACGGTGGAGCGACCCACACCCAGCGTCGCCGCGAGCGCGTTCTCCCCGGGCAGGCGGGTTCCCACCGGCCACTCGCCGCTGGTGATCTGGTCACGCAGAAGCTGCGTCGCCTGGTCGACCAGCGACGTCGATCGCAACGCGCCGAGCGCCATGTAAACCTCTCAGGTTGTCTGAGGAGCTGAGATGTGGAGTATGGTACCCCCCCGTGACGCTGGGCGTGTGGCTGCTTCTTACCCGCCGCGGCGGGGCCTGAGGCGACCGGCACCCCGCCGCGGGGCCGCTGTGCCGCCGGTCGACCACGCGCGACCGAGACCCGAAGGGCCGATCACCTCCTATGCCCGATCATTCGAGTAGTCCATCTGTCGCGGCGGCGCCGGCCGCCGTCTCCTCGACACCCACCGCACCCACCGCACCCACCGCACCCTCCACATCCGCCGCCTTCCCTGCCGCCGCTGCCTTTGCCGACGCGGTCAGCTTCCCCACCGTCGTCCGTCCGCGGGGCGCGCTGCCGGCAGGTGCCGCGGCGTGGAACGCGCAACGCCCCAGCTCGATGCCGCACCAGCGGTACCTGCCCATCCACGAGCGGGTCGAGCTGCCGGCAGTCGACCCATCCAGCAGGATCTGGCCGACACGCCGCGTGGACACCGCGCCGCTGTGGGTGTCGGTGGACCTGCGGGACGGGAACCAGGCCCTGCGCGAGCCGATGGACACACCGCGCAAGCGGATGATGTTCGATCTGCTCGTCGCCATGGGTTTCAAGGAGATCGAGGTCGGCTACCCCTCCGCCAGCCAGACGGATTTCGACTTCGTCCGGCACCTGGTCGAGGACGATGCCGTCCCGCCGGATGTGACAACGGTGGTGTTCACCCCGGCACGGCGAGATCTCATCGAGCGGACCTTCGAGGCGATCGCCGGGATGCCGGCGGCCGGTGGCATGCCTCGCGTCGTCGTTCACCTCTATGTCGCCACGGCACCGGTCTGGCGGCAGGTCGTCCTGGGCCACGACCGTGCGGACCTGCTGGCGCTGGCACGCGACGCCGCGGAGCACATGGCGCGACTCGCCGAGTCCCCGCGCTCTCCCGACGTCCGCTTCCAGTTCTCTCCCGAGGTCTTCAACGCGACCGAACCCGACTTCGCGCTGGAGATCTGCAACAGCCTCAGCGAGCTGTGGGACGCCTGCCCGCAGCGACCGGTCATCCACAACCTGCCTGCGACGGTCGAGATCTCCACTCCGAACGTCTACGCCGATCAGATCGAGTACATGGACCGTCACCTGGCGCGGCGGGAGTCGGTGATCCTGTCCGTCCACCCGCACAACGACCGCGGCACCGGGGTCGCGTGTGCGGAGCTGGCGCTGCTCGCCGGCGCGCAGCGGGTCGAGGGCTGCCTGTTCGGCAACGGCGAACGCACCGGCAACGTCGATCTGGTCACCCTCGCGCTCAACCTCTACTCCCAGGGCGTCAACCCGATGATCGACTTCTCGGACATCGACGTCGTTCGGGAGACCGTCGAGCACTGCAACCGGGTGCCGGTCCATCCCCGGCACCCCTACGGGGGCGAGCTGGCCTACACCGCCTTCTCCGGCACCCACCAGGACGCGATCAGCAAGGGGCTGGCACATCACGCCGCCCTCGCCGCCGCGCAGTCAGTGCCCGAGGGCCGAGCCCCGTGGGCCGTTCCGTACCTGCCGATAGACCCGGCGGACGTCGGGCGCAGCTACGAGGCGCTGATCCGGGTGAACAGCCAGTCCGGCAAGGGCGGGATCGCGCATCTGCTGAACCTTCACTACGGCCTGGAGCTCCCCAGGGGCCTGCGGGCCGACTTCTCCCGGGTCGCGCAGGAAGCCGCTGACCGCGACGGCCGCGAGCTCGTGGCCAAGGAGCTCTGGGAGATGTTCCAGGCCCGCTATCTGGCACCGGTGCACCGCGGGCCGATCCTGCTGTCCAGTTGGCGGACCGCCGAGGCCGCACCGGGTGAGCACGAGTTCGTCGCCGAGCTGGCGACGTCCGGGGGCGAGGTGCGGACGCCTCGCCGGGGGATCGGGAACGGACCGTTGGCGGCGCTGACAGCGCTGCTCGCCGGGATCGGCGTCGAGGCGGAGATCGTCGCCTTCAGCGAGCACGCCATGGACCGTGGCGGCACCAGCCTCGCGACGGCCTACATCGAGATCGGCCTCAACGGTACGGAACGCTGGGGGGTCGGCCAGGACACCTCCGCGCTCACCGCATCGGTCAACGCCGTCATCGCCGCGGTCAACGGCCGGCTGGCCGGCTGAACGCCGGCCTGCGGGTCTGATTCGTCCGCGTCGCCCAGCCGGCGGCCGACCGGTGTTAGAACGATGAGATGCGGCCGGATAAGACGAACACCGGTGAACTGCCGACCGAACCGGATGACGGCGTTCCCGCTCCAGACCTGGTCGCGGCGTGGCTGGTACTGGGAATGCTTCCGACGGAGCAGGTTCCAGGCTGGGCGGCGCACTGGATCGCGCGTGGTTATGACGGTGCGGCGCTGGTCGAGCTCGCCGGCCTCGATGGCAGGGATCCGGCCGCGGTCCGTGATCTGATCGAGGCGGCTCTGCGGGAATGCGGCCCGCTGGAGGTTGACGTCGCGGCGGTGGAACGAGACCACCTGCGGGCAGCTGCGCTGATGGCTTTCACCAATGTGGCTGAACTGCTCTTTGCGGGGCGCGCGACCGAGCGATGGGTCGTCGACAGGGTTCATGAGACAGCCGGTGACCACTACTTCGACGAATCAGTGATGAATCTTCCGCTCGGTTCGTTGTTTCACCTTGCGGATGAATGGGATGCTGGCTGGGGGCGGCCGGTGCAGGAGCTTCGGAGCATTGTTCGGCAGGCTTGTCACCGGCAGCTGGAGGTGGCTTCGGTTCCCGGTCGTTCCTGATCCGTGTGGGCTTCGCGGGCTCGGTCCGGCTGGTGGTGCTGTCGGCGTCCATGGCGTCCATGGCGTCCCGGCCGGACGTTCCGGCCGGTGCGATGTCCGGTCATCCCACGAGATCCCGCGTCGAGGGGAGGCGGCGGATTCGCCGTACACCGGCTACTGCAGATGCGGTAGCCGGTGGCACTTTCGGGTTTCTGCGCGGTGGATATCGGCGTTGGCTATGTACGGTGATGCCGTGTCCGGATGGCTGGCGGGGTTCCGAAATGTCGGTCGGGAGGAGTCGCGGCGTCGGACGTATCTAGCCGATATCGCCGTCGCGTGCGTTGCCTTTGGGCTGGGTGTGGTGATCGCCACGCAGGCCCCGGTGGATAGTTCCGGACTGAGTGCGACTTTCCTTGTTACAAGTGCGATTAGTTGTGCAGTTCTGGTGCTGCGCCGGCGCTGGCCGCCGCTGGTTCTCGGATTCGTCGCCGGGTGGTCCTGCCTCGTGAATCTCCTGGCCGGGCCACCGGGCGACGGGCCGTCGTTGCTGGCGGCCTGGGTGGCGTTCTACAGCGCCGGGGCCTACCGGCCGGCGAAGGTCGCGTGGACCGCTGCCGCCGGCGCCGTCATCCTGATCCTGCCGGCGGCGCTGGCCCGGCCGGACGCTGTGGTGCAGTCCGTCGCCGGGGTGCTCCTGTGGAGTGTCGGATCGACCTTCCTGGGGTGCCGGCTGCGGCGTGGGCGAGCGTATGTGGCGAAACTGGAGCAGCGGGCGCTGCGAGCCGAGCGAAACCATGACGAGCGAAACCATGAACAACAGGCCCGGCGCGGGCGTGCGCGACACGACTCCGTGGCTGCCGGCGTGGACACGCGGTGGCCCGCCCCCCGGTGGGCGAGCGACGAGAACACCGTGCCGCTGGGCGTCCAGTGGCGTCGCAGCCAGGGCTCGGCTGTCCCGCAGATGATCCCCGTGGCCAGCGCCTCGGTCGGTGGCAGGCCGACCGCGTCCGGCTGGCGGCACGCTGCCACCTCCGGTCACGGCACCGCGTCGCGCTCGGCCACCGCTGTCACCTCCGGCAACGGCACCGTGTCGCTCTCCGCCACCGCTGCCACCGCCGTGGCCCCGTTCCCCGCCGCCACCGGTGCCGCCACCATCCCGGCCGGCGCCCACCACCGGCTGCACACGTTGCGTCCGGGGCGGCTGCATCTGGGCCGCTCCAGCGACAACGACATCACCGTCGGGGACCTGCTCGCCTCGCGCTACCACGCGGCGCTGGAGGTGCGGGCCGACGGCGTGCGGATCGTCGATCTCGGCTCGGCGAACGGGACCTTCGTCAACGGCCGGAGGGTGACGGCGGCCCCGGTCGGCGAGCGTGACGTGATCGCCATCGGCCACCACCTCTACCAGCTCAAGGGCGACTGCCTCGTCGAGTACATCGACTCCGGCGACGTCGCCTTCGAGGCGCGGGCGCTGTCGGTGCACGCCGGCGCCAAGCAGCTGATGCACAACGTGACCTTCCGGCTGCCGGCCCGGTCGCTGCTCGCCGTGGTCGGGCCCAGCGGCGCGGGCAAGTCGACGCTGCTCAACGCGCTGGCCGGGTTCCGGCCCGCGGACGCCGGCACCGTCCGGTACGCGGGCCGGGACCTTTACGCGGACTACGAGGAGCTACGCCGACGGATCGGGTACGTGCCGCAGGCCGACCCGCTGCACGGCCAGCTCACCGTCCGGCAGGCCCTCGAGTACGGGGCCGAGCTGCGCTTTCCCGCGGACACCACCGCGCACGAGCGGCGCACCCGGGTGGAGGAGGTTCTCGACGAGCTCGGGCTGACCGCGCACGCCGACACCGCGGTGCACCGGCTCTCCGGTGGCCAGCGTAAGCGCACCTCGGTGGCGCTGGAACTGCTCACCTGCCCGTCGCTGCTGTTCCTGGACGAACCGACCTCCGGCCTCGACCCGGCCAACGACCAGTCCGTGATGCAGACACTGCGCGGCCTGGCCAAGGGGGCGGGGGCGAGTACGGACCGGGGCGCGGGCACGGGCCCGTCGGACGAGAACGGCCGCACCGTCATCGTCGTCACCCACAGCGTGCTTTTCCTGGATCTCTGTGACTACGTTCTCGTCCTGGCACCGGGTGGGCACGTGGCCTATTTCGGCCCGGTCGACGGGGCGCTGCACTTCTTCGGCAAGAACGACTTCCGCGAGTTCGCGTCGGTGTTCCGCACGCTGGAGCACACCTCCGGGGCGGGGGCCGCCGCCCGGTTCCGGGCGTCGGAGTACTTCGTGCCGTCGGCCGTGGTCGCTCCGATGGCCCGCAGGCCGCCGGCGGATCTGCCCAGGGTGCGAAAACGGCCGGTCGTCGCCCAGCTTTCCACTCTCACCCGCCGCTACCTGCGGGTGATACGGGCCGACCATTCCTACCTGCGCCTGATCATCGTGTTCCCGTTCCTGCTCGGTTTCATTCCCAGAATGATTCCCGCGCCGGACGGGCTGGGCGCACTTCCGGACGCACCGAACCCCAACGCGCCGAAGGTGTTCGTCGTGCTGATCCTGTGCGGCTGTTTCATGGGTATGGCGAACTCCGTCCGGGAGATCGTCAAGGAACGTGACATCTACCGGCGGGAACGGACCATCGGGCTTTCCCGCGCAGCCTATCTCGGTTCGAAGACGGTGGTGCTGACCGGGATCACCACCGTGCAGTGCGTGGTCTGCACCTTCATCGGCCTGGTGGGCCGGGCACCGGCGGACGCCGTCGCGCTGGGCTCCCCGCTGGCCGAGATCCTCATCGCGATGATCGTCACCGCGAACGCGTCGATGGTGATCGGTCTGCTGGTGTCGACGATCGTCGACACGGCGGACAAGACGATGCCCGTCCTGGTGCTGGTGACGATGGCCCAGCTCATGCTCTCCGGTGGTCTGGTGTCGCTGTCCGGCCGGACCTGGGTGGCGCAGATCTCCTGGATCGCGCCGGCGCGGTGGGGCTATGCGGCGCTTGCGTCCACCGCGGACATCAACGAGGTCTCGAAGCTGGGCTACGAGGGGCTGCGCACCGACCCGGCGGACCCGTTGTGGGAGCACAACCAGCACATCTGGACCTTCGACATCGGCTTCGGCGTCATCCTGGCCTGCGCCACCCTCGCCCTGACCGCGGCCATGCTGCGCCGCGTCGATCCCAGGCTGACCCGCCCGACGCGCAGCGGCCCCGGCGTGGCGACGTCCGCCACCCGCTGACGGCCGAGGGCCGTACCGGGGATGCCGGCGGAGGTCAGCCCCGATCTCCGGCGGTGCCGGTCCGGGCGCCGGTTGTCAGCCGCCATCCGCGGGCACGTTCGCGTTCGCGCCAGAAGGCGGCGTACCGGCCATCCTGTGCGACGAGCTCCGGGTGCGTCCCGCACTCGACGATCCGGCCGCCGTCCAGGACGGCGATCTGGTCGGCACGGATGATCGTGTCGAGCCGGTGCGCGATGACCAGGACGGTGCGGTCGGTGGCGAGCTCGGCGATGGCGTCGTGGACGGCCGCCTCGTTCTCCGTGTCGAGGGATGCCGTGGCCTCGTCGAGCAGGACGATGGGCGCGTCCTTGCACAGGGCGCGGGCGATGGCCACGCGCTGGCGCTCGCCGCCCGACAGCAGCCTCCCGCCCTCACCGACATGGCTGGCCCAGCCGTTCGGGAGCCGGGCGACGATCGAGTCGACCTGGGCGCGTCGCGCCGCGTCGCGGACCTGTTCCTCGGTCGCACCGGGGTTGCCGAACCGGATGTTCTCCTCGATGGTGGTGTCGAGCAGGTAGACGTCCTGGAACACCAGCGCGATGTGCCCGAACAGCTCACGGCCGGTGACGTCGCGGACGTCCACGCCGCCCACGCGCACCGACCCGGAGCCGACGTCGTGGAAACGGGCGATCAGCTTCGTGACCGTCGTCTTCCCGCCGCCGGAGGCGCCGACGAGCGCGGTGGTCCGCCCGGCCGGGACGGTGAGGTTCAGCCCGGTCAGGACCTCGGGCCCGTCGGGATAGGAGAAGTGGACGTCGGTCAGCTCGATCCCGGCGTGGCCGATCTGCTTGCCGTCCGCGGGCTCGGGGAGCGGTTCGACCGCCAGGAGCTCGGCGATCCGCCGGGCGGAGGCAGCGCAGCTCTGCAGGATGCCGCCGAGGCCGACCAGCGCGTCGAGTGGGCGCAGCAGACTGATGCCGAGCACGACCAGGGCGATCATCCGGCCCGGTTCGAGGCCGTCCTGCGTGGTGAGCGCGAGCCCGACGAGGAACAGGGCGGTGAGTGCCAGCTGGAGGCCGATCTCCCCGATGTACTCGCCGGGCAGCGAGCGGACGATCTTGCGCCGGGAGGCGCGGTGCTGGTCGGCCAGGGCGTCGTCCAGCGCGGCGCGACCGGCGGCGGTCTGGCCGGTGGCCCGCAGCGTCGGCTGGGCCCCCGCGAACTCGACGAGCCGGCTGCCGGCCTCGGTGGTGGCGGCGTTCTCGGCCGCTTCGGAGCGTTCGGTGAGCCGGCGGCTGACCGAGAGCGCGACCAGCACGAGCGGGACGGCGATCAGCGCGGCGAGTCCGATCCGCCAGTCGAAGCCGAGCAGGAACACGGCGATCGTCGTGGGGGTCGCGACCACACTGATCAGGGCCTGCGCGAGGAACACGGTGGAGGAGACCCTGGCCACGTCACCGATGACCAGCTGCGGGACCTCGCCCCCCCGAGTCCCGTCGAACCAGCCCAGCGGCAGCGTCACCAGCTTGCCGCCGAGCCGGTTGTAGAGGTCTCGGCGCCAGACCGAGGACAGCCGCAGCGCCCGCGATCCCAGGTAGTAGTGCGCGAACCACCCGGCGACCGCCGCGGCGGTGAGGGGGAGCAGCCACCATGCCGCCGTGGTGGTGTCGCCGTCGAACAGGGCGGTCAGCAGTGGGAACAGCACGCCGAAGGCCACTCCCTCGCTGACGGCATAGCCGGCCACCGACGCGAGGTACCACCCCAGCGGCCGGTGCTGGCCGGCTGGGACGAGGCCGCGCAGGCTGCCCGCGACGCTGGCCGTACCCGCTGGACCCGCCGTGTTCGTCGAGGATGTCAAGCTCGTCCTTCCCGATCGCTCTGCTGCGCCCGCCAGAGCTGGGCGTAGCGCCCACCCGCGGCGAGCAGGTCGTCGTGCCGGCCGCGCTCGACGATCCGTCCGTCGTCGAGGACGAGGATCTGGTCGGCCGCGGTGACCGTGTACAGGCGGTGCGCGATCACGAGCAGCGTCCGGCCCGCGGCCAGCTCGGCCAGCGCGTCCTGGATGGCGGCCTCGGAGTCGGGGTCGGCGAACGCGGTGGCCTCGTCGAGGAGCACGATCGGCGTGCCGGCCAGCAGCGTGCGGGCGATCGCGATCCGCTGTGCCTCACCGCCGGACAGGTGCGCGTCCTCGCCGACGACCGAGTCGTAGCCCCGCGGCAGGGCGAGGACGCGGTCGTCGACGGCGGCCGCGCGGGCGGCGGCGCGGACCGCCTCGTCGGACGCGTCCGGGACCGCGAGGGCGATGTTGTCCCGGATCGTCCGGCGCAGCAGCACGACGTCCTGCAGCAGGAATCCGATGTGGCGGTAGAGCTCGTCGCGGTCGATGTCGCGCAGGTCGGCGCCACCGAGGCGGATCGTGCCGGCGGTGACGTCGGCGAACCGGGCCATCAGCATCGCCAGCGTCGACTTGCCCGCCCCGGAGGAGCCGACCAGCGCGGTCACGGTGCCTGGCCGCAGCGTCGCGCTCACCCCGTGCAGGACCTCGCGACCGTCCGGGTAGGCGAAGTGGACGTCGTCGAGCTCGACGGTCGGCGGGATGCCCACGGTGCGGGCCCGGATGGGGTCGACCTCCGGCTGCCGGGGCTCGCGCAGCAGGCCACTGATCCGCCCGGCCGCGTCCTGAGCGCGTTCCCGCAGGTCCTGGGCCAGGTAGATCGGGGTGATCTGCTCGAACAGGCCGACGCCGAGGAGGATGAAGGCCACCAGATCCACCGGGTCGGTCCAGCCGGCGGCGACCAGGCCGGTCCCGACGGCCGTGACCACGAACACCACCGTCGCCGGTGCCACCGTGGCCCGCGCGACGCCGCGCGGGCGCAGGAAGATGCGCTGGGCCTGCTCGTCGGCGTCGGCGTGCTCGGCCGCGGCCGCCGTGAACCGGCGGGAGCTCTGGTCGGCGGCGAAGGCCTTGACGACGCTGATGCCGCGCACCGTCTCCAGAACGGCCGCGGTCAGCTCGCTGTTGGCTGCCGCGATGCGGTTCACCTGGTCGGTCGCGCGCACCGCGAGCCGTGAGCGGATGGTCTGGGCCACCGCGATGAGCGCAACCGTGACCAGCGCGAGCGTCCAGTCGACCCAGAGCAGGTAGATGATCACGACGGTCGGGCCGGCCACCGCCGAGGCCAGGTCGGCGCGGGCGTGGGCGACAGCGTGGTGCAACGAGCCCACGTCGTCCTGCACCGTCGAGCGCACCCGAGCCGACACCCCGCCCGCGAACCAGCTCAGCGGCAGGGCGCTGACGTGCTCGGTCATCCGGCGGCGCAGCAGGTACGCGAGGTCGGCGTCGGCGAGATGGCTGAGCAGGCTCGCCGACGCGTACAGCACGAACCGGGCGAGGAGCAGGCCGGCCGCGAGCCAGGCGAGCGACCACACCGACCGGCCCTCGTCGTTCAGCAGCCGCCGCGCGATCTCCACCAGCACGACCGCCGGGGCGATCGACAGCACCGCGGCCAGTGCCTGCAGCACGGCCGCGACGCCGATCCGGCCGCGGACCGCACGACGCAGCTCAGCCAGCTCGGCCGCTGTCTGGTCGGCCGCGGTCCGGTCGGCGGCGGCGTCGTCGGTGTCGGCGTCGGCCGTGTCCGCGTCCGCGTCGTGAGGCGGTGCCGTGACTTTCACCACGCCCGAATCCTCCGGTTCCCCGTGTGCCGTGCCTTTCCCGACGGCAGAGAGGCAGAGGACGGCATATGTTCCGATGGTCTGGTAAAGGAAGGCTTACCTATTTTTCGGATGGAGTTCCGGGGTGTCAAGTGTGCGGCTGTCGGCTCGACTGGTCGCGGTGGGTGGCCGGGCTCTGAGATCCTGTGTCACGGTCCCCAGGTCGGGTGTCGCCCGGTGCCGGCCAGCCGTGCGGGTTGACCATCGTCCTTAGGTTAGCTATACCTAACAGGCGAGAAATCCACTGTCCCGCGATCTCCGATCACGCGGGGGCCGCGAGTACTCACGGCCGCCCGGACGAACGGCTTCGGTTCCGGCGGAGCGCCCGAAGCGCGGGAACGGAAGCGGTCGGACGGCGTGGGCACATCCGATCAGGGCGGTGCTGGGTTGGGCGCTGGGCTGCACGGCTCGACAGGACTGCTCCGTGGGCAGCTCCTGGCCCGGCGGCGTGATCTCGCCCTCGGGGGTCTGGCGACCGTCGCCCAGCAGGCCGCCATGCTGGCGCTTCCCTGGTGTATCCAACGCGCGCTCGACCGAGGCGTCACCGCGCACTCGGTGCAGGGCACGGCCACCTGGGCGATTCCGACGGCGCTGTTCGCCGTCGTCTTCATGATCGGTGGGGCCGGAGGGCTGTGGTGGTCGGGCCGGGCCGCGAACGGCGTCGCCCACGCGCTGCGCGCCGCGCTGGTCGAGCGGGTGGCCGCCTTCGACCGCCCCGCCCTCGCCCGCTTCGGGCACGGCGACCTGGCGACCAGAGTCACCCGGGATGTCGATCTCGTCCGGCAGTGGGTGCAGAGCCTCACGATCTGGGTCCGGATCGTGGTGACCATCGTGGTGGTGCTGCCCGCCTTCGCCCTGCTCGACTGGCGGCTGCTGGTGGTGGGAGTCGCCACGATCCCGCTGGTCGTGCTCGTCAACGGCTACTTCCCCGGCCGGTTCGGCGCGGCGAACGAGAGCCTGTCGGCGGCCTTCGCCGCCCGCGCCGACGCGGTGGACGATCTGCTGTCGGCCAGTGCCGCGGTCCGCGGCCTCGGCGGTGAGACGGCACTCGTCCGCCGTCACGACGACCGCAGCGCGGTCCTCACCGACCGGACGATGACCGCCGCGCGGATCTCGGCGTCCTGGGCCGCCGTCCCACCGGCCGTGCCCAGGCTGGCGATCGCGGCCGGGCTGGCCATCGGCGGTACGGCCGCCCTGCGCGGCGACCTCACCATCGGTGGCCTGGTCGCCTTCACCTCCTGGATGACGACGCTGGCGCTGGCGGTCACGGTCGCGGTCGAGCTGCTCGCCGCTCGCGGCCAGGCCCGCGTCGCCGCGGGGCGCATCGCCGGGGTTCTCGCCACCCCGGTGACCGACGACGACTCGGCCGATGCGGAGGTTCCACCACCGGGCGCCGCGCTGCGCGCCACCGCCCTCACCGCCCGGCGCGCTGGAAGGCAGGTGCTCGGCCCGGTCGACCTGGCCGTCGGCCCGGGCGAGCTCGTCGTGGTGACCGGCCCGACCGGCAGCGGCAAGACGACGCTCGCCCGCCTGCTGTGCCGGGTGGAGGACCCGGCGTGCGGCTCGGTCAGCCTGGGTGGCGTCGACCTGCGGCGGGTGTCCCGCCTCGAGCTCGCCCACCGGATCGGCCTGGTGCCCCAACGGCCCCTGATTCTGGCGGGCACGGTCGCGGACAACATCCGGGTCGGCCGCGAGGTCGATCTCGACGAGTTGCGCGCGGCCTGCGTGGTGGCCGCGATCGACGACTTCGTGATGAGCCTGCCCGACGGCTACGACACCGAGCTGGGGGAGCGCGGGGCGACCGTCTCCGGCGGGCAGGGGCAGCGGCTCGCGTTGGCGCGTGGGCTGGTCGGACGTCCGGACGTGCTCGTGCTCGACGATGCCACCGCGGCGGTCGACGCCGCGACCGAGGCCACGATTCTGCGCCGGCTGCGCGAGTGGTCGCCGCGGACCGCGCTCGTCGTGATCTCCCATCGCCCGGCTGTCCTGGCCGCCGCCGACCGGGTCGTCCGGCTGGCCCCTGCCCCTGCGCCGGCGCCGGCACGGTCCGTGCCGGCCGCCGAGCACGTGCCCGCCGGCTCGCGTGGCGGTGCGGGCACCGTCGGTGTGCGGGGCGGCGATGGCTGAGGTCCGGGTACTGGCCGACGACCCGCCCCTCGCAGGCACCTTCCGGCGCTTCTGGCCGTACCTGCGCCCGCACCGGGCGATCCTGGCCGCCGCGCTGCTGGCGAGTGTGGCCAGCACGGCGGCGGTGGTGGGCATCGCGCCCGCCATCGGGTGGGGAGTCGACGCCGTGTCCGCGGGCGACCGGGGCCGGCTGTGGCAGGCGGTCGTCCTGATGGTCGGGCTCGCCCTGGCCAGGATGCTCCTGCTGCGCTGGTCGGAGCTGCTGCTGTCCGCGGCCGGGGAGCGGACCATCCGCGGCCTGCGGGATCTCGTCGTGGCACGCCTCGCCCGGGCACCTCTGCGCTTCATCGAGGCCCACCGGACCGGTGACCTGCTGCGCCGGTCGACCGGCGAGATCGCCGACCTCACGCTCTTCCTGCGCGACCAGCTGCCCAACCTGCTCGGCGTCAGCCTCACGATCGCTTTGACCACGGTGTTGCTGCTGGTCTACTCATGGCTGCTCACGTTGCTGCTCGTCGTGCTGTTCCTGCCCCTGGCGATCGCGATCGTGGCCTGGTTCAACCGGGGCGCGTCGCAGGCGTACGGCCGCCAGGCCGCGGCCGACGCGGCGATGACGGCGGCCTTCACCGAGACGCTCAGCGCGCATGAGGCCCTGGTCGCCCCCGGACGACCCCAGGAGTGGATTCGCCGGTTCCGGGAGGACAACGACAGGCTCCAGCAGGTGGCGGACCGCACGCTCGTCGTGCAGAACCGGCTGGAGCTGTTCGGCATGATCGAGGGGCTGGCCACCGCCGCGCTGCTGCTGCTCAGCGTCTGGCTGGTGCGCGCGGGGCATCTCGGCGTCGGCACGGTCGTCGTCTTCGTGGTCGCGACCCGCAACCTGTTCGAAGGCGTGCTGACGTTGTCGGGACTGGCCGGCCAGGCCCAGCTGGCCCGGGTGGGCCTGGCTCGCCTGACGGACCTGCTCGACGCACTGCCGCCGGTGCCGGGCTCGGCGCCGGTCCCGGGGACAGGCCTGGCGGCCGTGCCGAGCGCCCGCGGGGGCGGCGGGGGCGGCGGCCTGCCGGCGCATGGCGACCTGGTCGCCGACGACCTCGGCTTCGGCTACGTCGACGGCGCGGAGGTGCTGCGCGACGTCTCGGTCACCTTCCCGACCGGCGACCGGGCCGGCCTCGTCGGCGTCACCGGGTCCGGGAAGACGACCCTGGCGAAGCTGCTCGCCGGGCTCTACGAGCCGGACGTCGGGGCGGTGCGCTACGGGGGCGTCGATCTGCGGGCCGTCCCGGCGCGGGAGGTTCGGGCCCGCATCGTCCTCGTTCCGCAGCAGGTGCACATCATCACCGGCACGCTGGCGGAGAACCTGGCGCTGGTGCCGGGCGCGCCGGGCCGGCCGGCGATGGAGCGGGCCGTCGACATCCTCGGCCTCGGCGACTGGGCGGCGCGGCTGGGTGGTCTCGACGCCGATCTCGGCACCCGGGGCGAACGGCTCTCCGCCGGCGAGCGCCAGATCGTCGGGTTGTTGCGGGCGGCGCTCATCGATCCACCGGTACTGCTGCTCGACGAGGCGACGGCCGACCTCGACCCGGATGCCGCGCTCCAACTGGAAACGGCGGTCGAGCGGCTGCGACCCGGCCGGACGCTGGTCGTCATCGCGCATCGGCCGAGCACCATCGAACGCCTGCCGCGAATCGTCCGACTTGATGCCGGACGCCTGGTCTGAGCGCACCGCAGGGCCCGACCAGCTGGGCCGATCCGAACTGGTGGTTGCATTTCCGATCTCGCCTATATTAGGTTAACTTCACCTAATCTGTGCGAGGATAGTGCGCCTGCCTGCCAGTCAGCGGTCGTTGCCCCAGGCGGCGGCCGTCGCCTCTGTCGGTCACCGGCCGCTCACCGGCCCCTGAAGCGGTAACCCATCGGTTGCCAGTCGATGCCCCTCGTCCCGACCCCCATCACCGGAAGGACGTCCACTGTGGCGAGTCCCGACTCCGCGCAGCGCAGGCGCGACCTGCTTCGCCGTCAGCTGGCGGCCGAGCGGCTGACGCGCGACCCGGTGGGTGGCGTCGGCGATCGGTCTCGCCGGAGCGCCGGCCAGGGGCATCCGGTCAGCCCGGCGCAGCGCCGCATGTGGTTCCTGTCACGGCTTGACCCCACCAGCGCCGCCTACACGATCTCGGCCGCGTTCGAGCTGACCGGCCCGCTTGACCCGGAAGCCCTGCACCGCGCGCTGATCGCCGTCGCCGGTCGGCACGAGATCCTCCGCACGACCTACCGGGCCACCTCGGACGGGCAGCTGCAGCAGGTGGTCCGGGACGACATCCTGCCGGCGTGGCACAGCGTGGATCTCTCGGCCGAGCCGGCCGAGCCGGCCGAGCTGGCCGAACCGGCCGCGGAAGCCGACGAGCGTGCGCGCGCGATCGCGCTGGCAGCGGCGCGGCGCCCGTTCGACCTGACCACCGAGTCCCCGCTGCGGGTCACCCTGCTGCGGCACGGCCCGCAGCTGCACACCCTGGCGCTCGCCGCCCATCACATCGCCTGGGACGACGCGTCCTGGGACGTCTTCTTCGGCGACCTGCAGGCCGCCTACGCCGGGAAGGACGGCGCGGGCGCCGGTGCCGCCGTCCAGTTCCTCGACGCCGCGGCCCCGGTCGCGGACCAGCCCGTCCCGGCGGAGGGCCTCACCTACTGGCGCGACAGGCTGTTGCCGCTGGCCGAACCCGTGCGGCTGCCGGGGCCGGACGCCGACGACCGCGGCCCCGACGACCTGCCGGTCGCCGCGGCCCCGCACCGACGTGACACCGGCCGGCAGGTCGTCCACCTCGCGGCAGGGGAGCTCGCCGGGCAGGTGCGCGAACTGGCGACCGCCCACGGCGCGACACCGTTCATGGTGCTGCTGGCCGCCTACACGGCGCTGATCCACCGGGTGACCGGGGCCACCGACGTCACCGTCGGCTCCCCGGTCGTGAACCGGGAGGGTGCCGCGACCGAGGGCGTCATCGGCTACTTCGGCAACACGATCTGCCTGCGTCTGCCGGTGGGGCCGCTGGACAGCTTCACCGACCTGCTGCGACGGACCCGTGACGTCTGCCGGGGCGCGTTCGCGCACGCTGACGTCGACCTCGCGGACGTCGTGCGTGAGCTCAACCCCGACCGGTCGGACGGCGTGTCCAGCCTGTTCACCACGATGTTCGCCGTCCGCACGCAGGCCGCCGCCGCGCTGCGCGGCGGCGGCCTGGGTGACGGTGACGGCCTGCGTGGTGAGCGCCGTCCCCTGCACAACGGCACGGCGCAGTTCCCGCTGATGGTCGTGGCCGAGATCGGTACCGGGCCGGACGGGGCCGACTCGCTCGAACTGGAGACGACCTTCCAGCCGGGCTCGGTGTCCGGGGTGTTCGCGCGCTCCCTCGGAGCACGGCTGGAGCGGCTGCTCACCGCGGCGCTCGCCGACCCGGCCGCGGGGATCGGCTTCATCGACCTGCTCACGCCGGCCGAGCACGCCCGCCTCGCGGGGGCCTGGGCCGACCCCACGGCGGACGCTGACACCACGGCGGACACTGACACCACGGCGGGCTCTGACATCACGGCGGGCTCTGCGCCCGGCGAGCCGTGGGTGGTGCCCTTCATGTCGTGGGCCGAGGCCGACCCGGACCGGACGGCCCTGGTCACCGCCGAGCGTTCGGTCTCCTACGGGGAGCTGGCCACCGAGGCTGACGCGCTCGGGCGCCGGCTGGCCGACCACGGCGCCCGGCCGGGCACCATCGTCGGGATCGCCCTGCCCCGATCGATCGAGCTGGTGGTCGCGCTTGCGGCCACCGGCCGCGCCGGCGCCGCCTACCTTCCGCTCGACGTCGACTACCCACCCGACCGCCTCGCCCTGATGGTCGAGGACGCGGCGCCGGCGGTGCTGGTCACGACGCGCGAGCTGGCTCCCGGGATCCCGCTCGCGCCGGGGACCCGCCTCGTTCTCGTCGACGAGCCGGCACCGGTGCCCGAGGTGGCGCCGGAGCCCGCGTCCGCGTCCGCGCCGTGGCCGCCTGCCATCGCACCGGACAGCCCGGTGTACGTCATCTACACGTCGGGTTCGACCGGCCGGCCTAAGGGCGTCCTGGTCGGCCATCGATCGCTGGCCGGTTTCCTGGCGGAGTTCAGCGAGACCGTGGGAATCGGGCCGGCCGACCGCGTGCTGGCCGCGACCACACCGGCGTTCGACCCGAGCACGGTCGAGCTGCTGGCGCCGCTGACCGTCGGCGCCTCGGTCCGTCTCGTCGCCAGTGAGGCGGCTCGGGACCCCTCGGAGCTCGCCCGGCTCCTGAGCGCCGGCGCGGTCACGCTGGCCCAGGCGACACCGTCGCGCTGGCGTTCCATCCTCGCCGCCGACCCCGCCCCCTACCCCGGCGTACGGGTCCTGTGCGGTGCCGAGCCGCTGACCCTCGACCTCGCGCGGGAACTGCGCTCCCGCGCGGCGAGCCTGACCAACGTGTACGGCCCCACCGAGACGACGGTCTGGGCGACGACCGGTGAGGTGCGCGGGTCGACGGGCGAGAGCGAGCGGATCACGGTCGGCACGCCGCTGCGCAACACCCGGGCCTACGTGCTGGACGGCGCGCTGATGCCGGTGCCGCCTGGCGTCATCGGCGAGCTCTACCTCACCGGTTCCGGCGTGGCCCATGGCTACCTGGCCCGCCCGGCGCTCACCTCCAACCGTTACGTGGCGAACCCGTTCGGCTTCGGCGAGCGGATGTACCGCACCGGTGACCTCGCCCGCTGGACCGCGGACGGTGAGCTGCTCCTCGCCGGCCGTTCGGACGACCAGGTCAAGATCCGTGGTTTCCGGATCGAGCCGGGCGAGATCGAGACGGTGCTGGCGCGCCACCCGGCGGTCGCGCGCTGCGCCGTCATCGCGCGGGAGGACGGGCCGGCGGGACGCGCGCTCGTCGCCTACGTCGTCCCGGCGGCCACCCCGGCCGGAACCGGGGCGCTCACCGACCAGCTGCGTGCGCACGCCGCGTCGTTCCTGCCCGGCTACATGGTGCCGGCGGCCTTCGTGGTCCTGCCCGTCCTGCCCATCACCCCGAGCGGGAAGCTCGACCGGCGCGCCCTGCCCGCGCCCGACTTCGGTGCGGCGGCCCAGCCCGGGAGGGCACCTGCCACCCGGACCGAGGAGATCCTGCGCGACGTCTTCGCGGCCGTGCTGAGCCAGCCCGACATCGGCGTCGACCAGGACTTCTTCCACCGTGGCGGCGACAGCATCCTGGCCTTCTCCGTGGTCACCCGCGCGGCGGCCGCCGGGGTGACGGTGGCACTCGCGGACGTCTTCGCCACGCCCACCGTGGCCGGCCTGGCCACGGCGGCGGACGCCGCGGCAGCCGCCGCCACGGATCACCTGGGCGCCGCGGGCACGGCGGCGGTCGGTTCGACGTCCGCGCTCGCGGAGCTGCCCCCGGTCGATCCGGACGACGTCGAGCGCTGGCGGGCCCGGCTGCCCGGCCTGACCGACGTGTGGCCGCTGTCGCCGTCGCAGGCGGGCATGCTGTTCCAGCGCCTCGTCGACGGGGAGGACACGCCCGACGTCTACGTCGTCCAGTTCGTCCTCGACCTGCGGGGGGATCCCGATCCCGGTCGCCTGCGGGCCGCTTCCCGGGTCCTGCTCGACCGGCACCCCCTGCTGCGCGCCGCGGTCCTGTCCGACGGCCGTGCGCCGGCCCAGGTCATCGTCGCCGAGGCGGAACCGGAGTGGACGGTCGTCGACCTCTCCGCCTGGCCGGCCGCCGAGCGGGCGGCCGAGACGGAGCGGCTCGTCTCGGCTGACCGGACGGCCCGGTTCGACCTGGCGCAGCCCCCGCTCCTGCGTTTCCTGTGGATCCGCACCGGGCCGGACAGCGCGCGGCTGGCTGTCTGCGCCCACCACCTCATCGTCGACGGCTGGTCGCTGCCGTTGCTGCTGCGCGAGCTGTTCACCCTGGCCGTGGACCCGGCCGGCCCGGCTGCTGTCGCCGCACAGCTGCCGTCGCCACGCCCGTACGCGGACTATCTGCGCTGGCTGCGGGTTCAGGACTCCGACGCCGCCCACGAGGCCTGGCGCGACGAGCTGGCCGATCTCGAAGAACCGACCCTGCTGGGCGGCCTTGCCGCCGCCGGCGGGCCGCGGGCCGGCGGGCCGGCGGCCGCCCTCGAGCGGGAGGTCGGCCCCGAGCTGACCGCCCGGCTGGGTTCGCTCGCCCGCGAGCGAGGCGTCACGCTGAGCACCATCCTGCGGGCGGCGTACGGCGTCGCGCTCGCCCGCGCGGTCGGGCGTGACGATGTCGTCTTCGGCGCGGCGACCGCGGGCCGGCCACCGGAGCTGCCCGGGGTCGAGTCCATGATCGGGCTGTTCGTCACCACCGTCCCGGTCCGGGTCACCGTGAGCGCGCGGATGACGTTCGCCGCGTTGCTGGCGGATCCGCGGGTCACCCAGGCCCGGATGTTCGCCCACCAGCATGTCGGCCTGGCCGACATCCAGACGTCGATCGGGCGAGGTGAGCTGTTCGACAGCCTGCTCGTCCTGGAGTCCTTCCCGTTCGACGCGGCGACGCTGATCCCACCGGGCGGCCCGCGGCTCGAAGCCGTCGACGGCCACGACGGAACCCACTACGCGCTGACCATCCGGGTGATTCCCGGGGACCGGCTGCGCGTGACCTTCAGCTACTCCGACGGTGTCCTCGACGACGCCACCGTCGCCGGGCTGGCCGACCGCCTGCTCCTCCTGCTGGCGGAGATCGCGGCCGACCCGGACCGCCCGATCGGAGCCGTGACGGCCGTTCCCTCCGCCGAGCGCGGTCTCGCCGCCCTCGCTCCGGCACCCGCGGCGGTCGCGCTGACCGGCGTCCTGCCAGCTGGCGACACGACGGCCGCCACCCTGCCCGACCTCTTCGAGGCCCAGGCCCGCCGGACCCCGGACGCGGTCGCGCTGCGCTGGCGCGAGACGGAGCTGACCTACGCCGAGCTCGACGAGCGGGCGGACCGGCTGGCCCGGCTGCTGCGCCAGCGCGGTGTCGGGCCGGAGTCGATCGTGGCCGTGGCGCTGCCCCGGTCACTCGACCTGGTCGTGAGCCTGCTCGCCGTGCTCAAGGCCGGTGGTGCCTACCTGCCGGTCGACCCGGCCTACCCCGCGGACCGGATCACGTTCATGCTGCGTGACGCGGCACCGGTGTGCGCGGTGACGACGGCGGCCACCCGTACGGCGCTCCCGGCCCGCCTCGGGGTGCCGATGGTCGTGCTGGACGATCCGCTGGTCGACGCGGCCCTGAACGAGCAGCAGCAGCAGTCCGAGCAGCAGCAGCAGTCCGGGCAGCAGCAGCAGTCCGGGCAGCAGCAGCCCGGCCCGCTCGACCCGGCCGGCCGGGCCCGGCCCGACAACCTCGCCTACGTGATCTACACCTCCGGGTCGACCGGCCGGCCGAAGGGCGCGCAGATCCCGCACCGCAACGTGGTGCGGCTGTTCGCCGACAGCCAGCGGCACTTCCACTTCGGCTCCTCCGACGTCTGGACGCTCTTCCACTCGGTCTCGTTCGACTTCTCCGTGTGGGAGCTGTGGGGCCCGCTGCTGTACGGCGGCCGGCTCGTGGTGGTCGACCACGAGGTCTCCCGCTCACCGGGGCAGTTCCTCGGCCTGTTGCGGCGGGAGTCCGTCACCGTCCTCAACCAGACCCCTTCGGCCTTCGCCACGCTGATGGACGCCGATCGCGACGATCCGGGCGCCGGCGGGCAGCACGAGCTGAGCCTGCGGCTGGTGATCTTCGGCGGTGAGGCGCTGGACACCAGCCGGCTGGCACCGTGGTACGAGCGGCATCCCGACGACGCGCCGACCCTGGTCAACATGTACGGGATCACCGAGACCACGGTGCACGTCACGTACCTGCCGCTGGACCGGGACAGCGCCGCCGGCGCCGCCGCCCGGCGCGGCCTGATCGGCGAGCCGCTGCCGGGCCTGCGGGCTCGGATCCTCGACCGCCACCTCACCCCGGTCCCGCCGGGCGTGCCGGGGGAGGTCTATGTCAGTGGTGGCCAGCTCGCGCGCGGGTACCTGGGCCGGTTCGGCCTCACCGCCACCCGGTTCGTGGCCGATCCCTACGGCAACCCCGGCGAGCGGATGTACCGCACCGGCGACCTGGCCCGGCTTGGTCCGGACGGCGCGCTGGAATACCTCGGCCGCGCCGACGACCAGGTCAAGATCCGCGGTTTCCGCATCGAGCCGGGTGAGATCGAGGCGGTCCTGGCCGCCGATCCGTCGGTGGAACGGGTGGTCGTCATCGCGCGTGCGGACGACGCCGGCCGGCACCGGCTGGTCGCGTACGCCGTGCCGCGGGCGGGCCACCAGGTCGACGGCCCGGCACTGCGGGCGCGGGCCGCGGCGGCGCTGCCGGACTTCATGGTCCCGTCGGCGGTCGTCGTCCTCGACGCGCTGCCGCTGACCAGCAACGGGAAGCTCGACCGGGCCGCACTGCCGGCTCCGGACCCGACCGCGGCCACCTCGGCCCGGTCGGGCGCCACCGATCTGGAACGCACCCTGTGCGCGGTGTTCGCCGACGTGCTGGGACTGGACCGGGTCGGCGCCGACGACGAGTTCGTGGCGCTCGGTGGTGACAGCATCATCGCGATCCAGCTGGTCAACCGGGCGCGGCGCGACGGCGTGGCACTCACCCCGCGCGAGGTCTTCGTCCAGCGGACCCCGGCCGCGCTCGCGTCGCTCGTGGCCGGACGCACCCCGGCGGCACCGGCGGGGACGTCCACCGCGGCCGAGGCAGCCGTGGCAGGCGCGCCGTCCGAGACTGCCACGCCACCCGAGACAGCCCCGGTCCCGGGACTCCCGGGGACGGGCACATCGACCGGCGTGCTGACCCCACCGCCGATCGTGGCCCAGCTCGCCGACTGGGGCGGCGAGATCCAGCGCTACAACCAGGCATTTCTCATCCGGACGCCGGCCGGTGCCGACGAGGCGTCGCTGCGCGCCGCGCTCGGCGCGATCCTCGCGCACCACGACGCCCTGCGGACCCGGCTGCTGCGGCCCGCGCCGGGCATCTGGCTGTTCCAGATCGATCCGCCCGCCACGGGCACCGGCGCACCGGGCAGCACGGCCGACGCCGATCTGCTGACCCGCGTCGACGTCGCCGGCCTCCTGCCGGACGGGCTGCGCGCGGCCATCGCGGCCGCCTCGGAATCGGCCGTCGGTGGCCTGGACCCGGACGCCGGCGTGATGGTCCGCGCGGTCTGGCTCGACGCCGGCCCGGCCGAGCCCGGCCGGCTGGTGATCGTCGCCCACCACCTCGTCGTGGACGGGGTGTCGTGGCGGATCCTGCTCGCCGACCTCGAGGCCGCGTACGCGGCGGCCAGCGCCGGCCGGCCGGCGCGGCTCGGCGGGGTCGGCACGTCGCTGAAGGCCTTCAGCGAGGTGATCGCCGGGTACGCGACCGCACCGGACCGGCTCGCCGAGCTGACCCACTGGCTGGAGACGCTCGCGCCGGGCGGGCGCCCGTTCGGGCAGCCCGCGCCCGCGCTCACCGCCGCGGGCACCTCGGCGGCGGCCGCGCTGGGGCCCGCCGCGGTCGGGACGGCCGCCGACACCGAACGCCTCGTCGTCGAGCTGCCCACGCAGGCCACCTCGGCCCTGCTCACCGGTGTTCCCGCGGCGACCGGCACCGAGATCACCGCTGTGCTGCTCGCCGGCCTGCGGCTGGCGGTCCCGGTCCCCCCGGCCGACGACGATCCGGCCGCTGCCCGGGATGACGCCGGCGGCGACCTTCTCGTCGATCTCGAACGGCACGGGCGCGAGGAGATCGTCCCCGGCCTGGACCTGTCCCGCACGGTCGGCTGGTTCACCAGCATCGCGCCGGTCCGGCTGGGACCGGTGCGCCAGGACGCGCGCACGACGCTCGCCGAGGTGGCGGCGAGCCTGCGGGCGACCCCGGACAGCGGTGCTGGTTTCGGCCCGCTCCGCTACGCCAACCCGCTGGCCGGGCCGGTCCTCGCCCGCGCCGGCCGGCCCCAGATCCTGTTCAACTACCTGGGCCGCTTCGGCGCCGACCAGCGCGCCGACTGGGGGCCCGCGCAGGAGTTCGACGCGCTCGCCGCCACGCCCGACCCCGGCCTGGGCGTCGGCTACCCGCTGACCGTCGACGTGGTCGGTGTGGAGACGGCCGACGGCCCGGTGCTTCGGGCGACCTTCACCTACCTGACGACCGTGCTGTCGCAGCCGCAGACAGCACGCCTCGCCACCGGTTTCCGGGACGCCCTGCTGGAGCTTGCCACGCTCGCGCCCCCGCGGCCCGAATCCGCGTCCGAGCGGCTCCCGGACCCGCCGCCCGAGACGTCCGCCGCGCTCGTCGCGCTCGTCGCGCTCTCGGACGAGGAGCGGGAACGGATCTCCCGCGACTTCCCGGCGGCGGTCGAGGACGTCTGGCCGCTCTCGCCGTTGCAGGAGGGCCTGTACTTCCAGTGGTCCCTGGACCAGACGAGTGATGCGTACACCGCCCAGTTCTCGCTCGACTTCGACCACCGCCTCGACGCCGAGCGGATGCGCCGGGCCTGCGCGGTTCTCATGGCCCGGACCCCGACGCTGCGCGCGGGTTTCCTCAGCGACGGCCTGCCCCAGCCGGTGCAGGTCATCGCGGCTGAGCTGCCCGTCCCGGTCACCGAGGTCGACCTGTCCGGGCTGGCCGAGCCCGAACGGTCGGCCGAGGCCGAACGGATCGCCGCGGCCGACCGGTCCCGCCCCTTCGACGTCGCCCGGCCGCCGCTGTTCCGGCTGACCGTCATCCACCTGGGGGAGCGGCACGACCGGCTGGTCGTGAACCGCCAGGTGCTGCTGTGGGACGGCTGGTCGGGCGCCCTCGTCGTCGAGGGCCTGCTCGGGCTGTACGCCGCCGAGGGCGGCGCGGCGGCGCCCCCCGCGCCGCGGGGTTCCTTCCGGGACTATCTGGCCTGGCTGCGGGAGCGGGACACCGAGGCCACCGGGCGTGCCTGGCGGTCGGCGCTCGCCGATCTGGAGGAGCCGACGCTGGTGGTGCCGGCCGCGCGTGGCCTGCCACCGGTCGCCCCGGGCCGGATCACCGCCGAGCTGCCGGAGGCGACCGCGACCGCGGCGCGGGCAGCCGCCCGTGCCCAGGGCGTCACCCTGAACACGCTCTTCAACGCCGCGCTCGCGCTGGTACTGGCGTCGGCGACCGGGTCGGACGACATCGTGTTCGGCACGACCGTCGCCGGCCGGCCGACCGAGGTCGAGGGCATCGACGAGGTCGTCGGGCTGTTCCTGAACACGGTGCCGGTCCGGGTCCGGCTCGATCCGCGCGAGACGGTCGGCGACCTGCTGCGCCGCATCACCGGGCAGCGGCTGGACCTGCTCGACCACGAGTACCTCGGGCTCGGGGAGATCCAGCAGGCCAGTGGTCATCCGGTGCTGTTCGACACGCTGTACGTCCTGCAGAACTTCATCGACGAGGTGGCGAACGACGAGACCAGCGCCCGGCACGGGATCACCGGCGGGACCAGCCTCGACCACACCCACTACCCGCTGACCTTCGTGCTGTTCCCGGGCGCGCGCATCACCGCGCGGCTGGAGTACCGCTCGGACGTGCTCACGCGGGAGACCGCCCAGGGCCTGTTCGACCGCCTTCTGACACTGGTCGGCGCGCTGTCCGAACACTCCGACGCCCTGGTCGGCACGCTGGACGCCCTGCTCCCCGCGGAACGGTCCCGGCTGGAGGAGGCCCTGGCGGTGCCGCCGCGGCCGACGGGCACCGAGACCATCGCCGACCTGCTCGCCGTTTCGGCCGAGCGCCTCGACGGGCAGGTGGCACTGGTCCTGGGTGAGCAGCGGCTGACCTACCGGGAGCTCGACGACCGGGTCAACCAGCTGGCGAGGCTGCTGATCTCGCGGGGCGCCGGGCCGGAGACGGTGGTGGCGCTCGGGCTTGGCCGGACGGTCGACATGGTTGTCGCGTTGTTCGCCGTGCTGCGCACCGGCGCCGCCTATCTGCCGCTCGAGCTGGACCATCCGCCGGCACGCCTGCTGGAGATGGTGGGCGACGCGGGGGCGGCGATCCTCGTCACCACCAGGGCGACCGCCCGCTACCTGGCGGGTGTGCCAGCCGACGCGGCTGCGTCAGCCGGCGCGGACGTGCCGGCCACCTCGGACGCACCAGGCTCGGAAAGTGTCACCTGGCTGGTCCTCGACCAGGACGCGGTGGCCGCCGAGCTGGCCGCGGCCGGGTCAGGCGCGCTGTCGGACGCCGAGCTCGGCGCCTTCGCCCGTGACCGGGCGGACCGGCTCGAGCACCCGGCGTACGTGATCTACACGTCGGGATCGACCGGCCGGCCCAAGGGTGTCGTGACGCCGTACCGGGGCCTGACCAACATGTGGCTCAACCACCAGGAGGAGATCTTCACCCCGACGGTGGCGGCGGCCGGCGGGCGCCGGCTGCGGATCGCGCACACCGTGTCGTTCGCCTTCGACATGTCCTGGGAGGAGCTGCTCTGGCTCGTCGAGGGCCACGAGGTGCACATCTGCGACGAGAACCTGCGCCGGGACGCGGAAGGCCTCGTCGCCTACTGCGACCGGCACCGGATCGACGTCGTCAACGTGACGCCGACCTACGCGGCCCATCTGTTCGAGTCCGGCCTGCTCGACCGCGACGAGGATCCCGCCGCTCCCGAACCGGCCGGCGCCGAACCGCGTGCCGCCGGAGCGGCCCTCACCGGAGCGGCCGGGGGGCGCCATCGGCCGCCCCTGGTCATGCTGGGCGGCGAGGCCGTCCCGGACTCGGTCTGGAACCGGCTGCGCGACACGGACGGCACGACCGGTTACAACCTGTACGGGCCGACCGAGTACACGATCAACACGCTCGGTGCCGCGACGGCGGACAGCCCGACGCCGACGGTCGGCCGGCCGATCCGCAACACCAGCATCTACGTGCTCGACCGGTGGCTGCGCCCGGTGCCCGACGGCGCCCCCGGCGAGCTGTACATCGCCGGCGACGGCCTGGCCCGTGGTTACCTCGACCGCTTCGGCCTGACCGCCACCCGGTTCGTCGCCGACCCGTTCCGGGCCGGCGACCGGATGTACCGCACCGGTGACCTGGTCATCCGCCGCCTCGACGGCAACATCGACTTCCTCGGGCGGACCGACGACCAGGTGAAGATCCGCGGCCATCGGATCGAGCTCGGAGAGGTGACGTCCGCCCTCGACAGCCACCCGGCGGTCAGCCAGTCGGCGGTGATCGCCACGGACGACCCGGCCCTGCCGGGCTCCAAGCGGCTCGTCGCCTACGTCGTGCCGGCGGAGCGGTCCGCCGCCGAGACGGCCGCGAGCGAGGACGACCAGGTCGGCGAGTGGCGCCAGATCTACAGCGACGAGTACGAGCGAATCCCGACCGCCGCGCTCACCGAGGACTTCGCCGGCTGGGACTCCAGCTACGACGGTCAACCCATCCCGTTCGAGCACATGCGGGAATGGCGGGCGGCCACCCTCGACCGGATCCGGGCGCTGGAACCCCGGCGCGTCCTGGAGATCGGCGTCGGCACCGGCCTCCTGCTCGGCGGGCTCGCACCCGAGGTCGAGACCTACTGGGGCACCGACCTGGCCGCGCCGGTCATCGCGAAACTGCGTGCCGAGCTGGCCACCGACCCGGATCGATTCGGCCGGGTGGAGCTGCGCAACCAGCCGGCGCATGTCACCGACGGGCTGCCCGCGGGCTACTTCGACACGATCATCATCAACTCGGTGATCCAGTACTTCCCGAGCGCCGGCTACCTGGCCTCGGTGCTGCGCTCCGCGCTCGGCCTGCTGGCCCCGGGCGGTTCGCTGTTCGTCGGCGACGTCCGCGACCTGGGTCGGCTGCGGATCTTCCACACCGCGATCGAGCTCGCCCGCTCCGGTGGCAGGCCCGCCGCCTCGACCCGGCTCACCGCCGCGGTGGACCGGCGCATGCTGCTGGAGAAGGAGCTGGTGGTGGCACCGGCGTTCTTCCTCGGGATCGCCGCCGAGGAGGGCCTGGAGGCGTCGGTGCGCGTCCGGCGGGGGCGCTTCGGCAACGAGCTGACCAGGCACCGGTACGACGTGGTGCTGCGGTCCGGTGTGGCCGCCGGTGACGCGGGGATCGCGTCGGGCGATGCCGGAACCGACGCCGGAACCGTGTCGTCCGAGCCGCTCTCGCTGGCCTGGGGCGTCGACACCGGTGACCTTGCGGGCTTCGGCGCGCTGCTGGGCGCCGACGCGCCGGCGCGGGTGCGGGTCACCGGGATCCCCGACGCCCGGATCGCGGCCGAGGTCGCCGCCGCTGAGGTCGCCGCCGAGGTCCTCGCGGCGGAAGCCCCGACGACGTCCGCGGTCGCCACGGTCGAGCCCCAGGACCTGTACGAGCTGGCCGACAGCCTCGGCTACGAGGCCGCTCTCACCCCGTGCCCGGACGATCCGGGGCGGCTCGACGGCCTGTTCGTGCGAGGCTCCGGCCCGGGGGCGCTGCCGGTGGTCCGACCGGCCGCCGACCCCGCCGACCGGCCCGCTCCGGGCGTGGTGGTGACGAACGACCCGACGGCGGCCCGCGCCGCCGCCGCGATCGTCGGTCGTCTGCGTACCGACCTCGCCGCCGTGCTGCCCGACTACCTCGTCCCGTCGGCGTTCGTGCCGCTGCCGGCGATTCCCCGCAACGCCAACGGCAAGCTCGACGTGGCGGCGCTGCCGCCGGCCGAACCGGTGGCGACAAGCTCCGGGAGGGCACCGGCCACCGAGCTGGAGCAGGCTCTGGCCGATCTGTTCGCCGACGTCCTCGGTCTGCCCGAGGTCGGGGCCGACGACAACTTCTTCGCCCTGGGCGGCCACTCGCTGCTCGCGACCCGGGTGGTCAGCCGGGCCCGGGCCACCCTCGAGATCGACCTGGCCATCCGCGACCTGTTCGACGCCCCCACGGTCGAGACCCTGGCGGCGAAGGTGGCCGGCCAGGCGCCGGCGACCACCCGCCCGCCGCTGGTCGCCGGCGAGCGCCCCGACCGGATCCCGCTGTCCGCGGCGCAGCGCCGGCTGTGGCTGGTCGACCAGCTGGCCTCCTCGGCCGGCGACGGTTCGACCGCCTACAACTACCCGATCGCCTTCCAGATCACCGGGCGGGTCGACGTCGAGGCGCTGCGCGCGGCCGTCGGTGACCTGCTGGAGCGGCACGAGGCCCTACGCACCGTCGTCGACGTCGTCGACGGCGAGCCCTACCAGCGGATCCTCGACCCGGGCGCCACCCGGCCCCGTCTCACCGTCGAGGACTGCGCGTGGGACGAGGTGACCGCCCGCATCTCCCAGGCGGCGGCGGAGCCGTTCGACCTGACCGCGGAAATCCCGCTGCGGCTGATGGTGCTGCGCGGCGACGCCGAGGACGCCGACGACACACTGGTCGTGATCCTGCACCACATCGCGACCGACGAATGGTCGGACCGGCCGTTCCTGCTGGATCTGGACGCCGCCTACTCCGCGCGGCGGGACGGTGCGGCGCCGGACTGGGCTCCGCTGCCCGTCCAGTACGCCGACTACACCCTCTGGCAGACCGCTCTGCTCGGCGATCCGGATGCCGAGGACAGCCTGGCCACCCGGCAGCGCGCGTTCTGGCTGGAGGCCCTGCGCGGCCTGCCCGAGGAGATCGGGCTGCCGCTGGACCGGCCAAGGCCAGCGGTGCGCGACGGGGCGTCCGGACGGGCGGTCCGCGTCCTGCCGGGCGCGGTCGCGACCGGCCTGCGCGAGCTGTGCTCCCGGACCGGGACGAGCATGTCGATGCTCACCCATGCGGCCATCGCCGTCCTGCTGCACCGGCTCGGGTCGGGTGACGACATCCCGATCGGCGTTCCCATCGCCGGGCGGACCGACACGGCGCTCGAACGGCTCGTCGGCTTCTTCGTCAACACCCTGGTGATCAGGTCCGACCTGGGCGGCGACCCGACCTTCCGGGAACTGCTGGCGCGGACCCGCAGCACCGACCTGGCCGCCTTCGACCACCAGGACCTCCCCTTCGAGGACGTGGTCGCCGCGGTCAACCCGCGCCGCGTGCCCGGGGTGAACCCGCTGTTCCAGGTGATGGCGGGCTACCACCACCTCGCCGAGGACGACCGGGACCTGCTCGGCGGGCCGGTCACCTGGATCAACCCGGAGGCCGGGACAGCCAAGTTCGACCTGGACGTCACCTTCGTCGACCGGGCGGCGCGCAACGAGATCACGATTCTGGTCGAGTTCGCCACCGACGTGATCGAACCGGCCGGTGGCGCCCGGCTGGCCGACCGGCTGACCCGCCTGCTGGCCGGGCTCGTCGCCGAGCCGGACCGGCCGGTCAGCCAGCTGGAGATCGTGGACGACCGCGAGCGCGCGGCGGCGCTGCGCGCGGCGGCCGGCCCCCGGCGCGAACTGCCCGCGGGCGGTGACACGGTGGTGGACCTGCTCGAACGGGCCGTGGCCGCGTTCGGGCACCGGGTCGCGCTGGTCACCGACACGGGCCAGGCCACGTTCACCGACCTCGCGGCGCAGGTCGACCGGATCGCCGGGCTCGTGCGCGGGATCGGCGGCGGCCCGGAGGCGGTGGTCGCCCTCGCGCTGCCACGCGCGCTGATGGTCCCGGCGATCTTCGGCGTGCTGGCGGCGGGCGCGAGCTACCTGCCGCTGGACGTCGAGCATCCGCCCGAACGGCTCTCGTTCGTGCTGGCCGACGCGGCCCCCGTGGCTGTGCTCACCACGGCGGCGCTGGCCGACCGGCTCCCGCCCGCCGCCACCGAGGTCATGCTGCTGCCTGACGGCACAGCCGTGGACGACGAGGGCTCCGGCCGGGCGTTCGCCGGGAACACCCGGCCCCTGCCGGACAGCGCCGCCAGCGTCATCTACACCTCCGGCTCGACCGGGCGTCCCAAGGCGGTCGTCGGCACCCACCGTGGCCTGGCCAACCTCTTCGCGTCCCACGCCGTCGACCTCATGGCGCCGGCCGAGGCGGCGGCCGGACCGGACCGCGGCGCCCAGCGTGTCCTGCACGCGGCCTCGTTCAGCTTCGACGGCTCCTGGGAGCCTCTGCTGTGGCTGCTGGCCGGACATGAGGTCCACGTGGTCGGCGAAGCGACCGCGCGGGACGCGGCAGCGCTCGTCGACCACATCGAGCGGGCGCGGATCGATGTGCTCGACCTGACGCCGACCTACCTCCAGGAGCTGCTGGACCACGGGTTCCTGCGCGCCGAGGGCCACCGGCCGGGCGTGCTGATGGTCGGCGGCGAGGCCACCGCGCCGGCGCTGTGGGAGCGGCTGCGGTCGACGCCGGGAATGGTGAGCCACGACCTGTACGGGCCGACCGAGTACTCGGTCGACGCCTACGGCTGGCACAGCGCCGGCACCGACCCGCGGCCCGAGCCGGCCGGCGTTCCGGAACACCCAGACCAGGACGCACCCGACCAGGACGCACCGGGCCAGGGTCAGGGCCGGGATGTGCCCGGTTGGGCGGGGCCGATCGCGAACACGTATGCCTACCTTCTCGACGCGGCGCTGTCGCCGGTCCCGGACGGGGTGGCGGGCGAGCTGTACCTGGCCGGTCCCGGGCTGGCCCGGGGTTACCTGGGCCGCCCCGACCTGACCGCGGGCCGCTTCGTCGCCGACCCGTTCGGCCCGGCGGGCCAGCGGATGTACCGCACCGGTGACCGGGCCCGGCGGCGGCCCGACGGCGCACTCGCCTTCCTCGGGCGTACCGACGACCAGATCAAGCTGCGGGGCTTCCGGATCGAGCTCGGGGAGATCGAGCGTGCCGTGGAGACGGTCGCCGGTGTCAGCGCGGCCGCGGTCGTCTTCCGCCCGGACGCACCGCCCGCCCTCCAGCTCGTGGCCTACCTGGTGGCCGAATCGGCCGTGCCGGCGGAGCGGGAACCGGGAGCGGGCGATCGGGCCGAGCAGGAGCTGGCAGCGCACGAGCCGGCAGAGCGCGAGCTGACCGAGAACGCTCGTGCCCACCTGGCCCGGGTGCTGCCGGTGCACATGGTTCCGCAGGCGTTCGTCGTGCTGGGGCGGCTGCCCCGCACGGTCAACGGCAAGCTCGACCGGGCGGCGCTGCCCGAGCCGGCCGCGCCGGCCCTGGCCGGTGGCCGGCGGCCCCGGGACGCCCGCGAGGAACTGCTCGCGGAGCGGTTCGCCGCGGTGCTCGGCGTCGAGCAGGTGGGCCGGGACGACGACTTCTTCGCCCTCGGTGGCCATTCGCTGCTCGTCATGCGGCTGTGCGCGGCGATCCGCTCGACCTTCGGAGTGGAGATCACACCCCGTACGGTCTTCGAGGAGCCGACCGTGGCCGGGCTCGCGCGGCGGATGGAGGCGGCGGGCACCGCCCGCCAGCCGGTCGGCCGCCAGCAGCGGCCGGAACACCCACCGCTGTCGGCCGCGCAGCGACGCCTGTGGGTCCTGGCGCAGCTGGAGGGCCCCAGCCCGACCTACAACATCCCGATCACCTGGCGGCTGACCGGCCCGCTGGACGTGGCCGCCCTGCGCGCCGCGGTGGACGACGTGGTGGCCCGGCACGAGTCGCTGCGCACCGTCTTCCCGAGCGCCGACGGCGAGCCGTTCCAGCGCGTCCTCGATCCCGCCCAGGCACGGATCCCGTTCGACGTGGTCGACTGGATCCCGCCGACGGGCGCGGACCACGCCGAATCAGAGCTGGAGCCGGAGCCGGGTGAGGCGGGTCTGGCGGAGATCCTCGCCAGGGCGGCGGCGTATCCCTTCGATCTCGAGCACGAGCCGCCGATGCGGGTGACCGTCGTCCGCTGCTCGTCCCGGCTGCACATCGCACAGTTCCTCGTCCATCACATCGCGGCGGACGAGGGTTCGGACCGTCCGCTGGCCCGTGACCTGTCGGTGGCCTACCGGGCGCGAGCGGCGGGTGCCGCACCGGTTTGGGCGCCGCTGCCCGTCCAGTACGTCGACTACACGCTGTGGCAGCAGCGGATGCTCGGCGACGAGTCCGATGTCACCAGCCCCGCCGCGCGCTCGCGGGAGTTCTGGCGCGGCGCGCTGGCCGGCCTGCCTGACGAGGTGGCCTTGCCCACCGACCGGCCGCGGCCGGCGGAGCCGAGCCACACCGGCGGAATCGTCGAGATCTCCCTGGACGACGACGTCGTCGGCGCACTGCGGTCGGTCGGTCGGGCCCACAACGCGAGCATGTTCATGGTGCTGCGGGCAGCGGTCGCGACGCTGCTGCACCGGCTGGGGGCGGGGGAGGACATCCCCATCGGCAGCCCGGTCGCCGGCCGGACCGACGACACGCTCGACGACCTCGTCGGTTTTTTCCTCAACACCGTGGTCCTGCGCACCGACCTGGCGGGCGACCCGTCGTTCGGCGAGCTGCTCGGACGGGTCCGCGCGGGTGACCTCGCCGCGCTCGACCACCAGGAGCTGCCGTTCGACCGGGTGGTGGAGGCGGTGAACCCACCGCGCCAGCTCGCCCGCCATCCACTGTTCCAGGTCATGATCGTGTATCTCGCGGCGTCCGACGTCGTCGACGAGCTGGCGTTCGACGGCATCAGCGCACGTCCCGAACCGGTGCTGCGGGCGGACGCCAAGTTCGACATGTCCTTCGACTTCATCGAACGGGGCGGGGCCGAGGGCGGTATGACCATCGGCGTCGCCTACAGCGACGACCTGTTCGACCGCGCCAGCGTGGACCGGATCGCCGAGCGCCTGCGGGACGTCCTCGCCGCGGTGGCCGCGGATCCGTCCGTACCGGTCAGCGCACTGCGGCTGAGCTGGACGGCGATCCCCGCGGCAACCGCGCCTCGTGCCGCCCTCGTGGCCGCCGGCAGCTCCGGCAGCTCCGGCAGCTCCGGTGGCTCCGGTGGCGACGATCGCGGTGACGGGAGTGCCGCGACGGCCACCGCCGGCCGCGCGCCCGCGAACGACATCGAGGAGATCCTGGTCAACACCTTCCTGCAGGTGCTGGGGGTCGACCAGGTCGGCGTCGACGACGACTTCTTCGCGCTCGGCGGCGACAGCATCGTCGCGATGCGGCTGGTGAACCGGATCCGCGCAGCCGGTCTCGTGGTGACCCCGAAGCTGCTGTTCGGCCATCGCACACCTGGTGCGCTCGCGACGGTCGTGCGGCGCCGCGCGCCGCGCCCGCAGGCCCCGCAGGCCCCGCAGCCCGGCCAGGCCGCGGCGGCGCTGGTCGTCCCACCGACCCCGGCGCTGCAGTCGGCACGCGGGCGCGGGCGCACGAGCGACGGCACGGACGCGTTCACGTCCTTCTCCTCGCCGGTGCTGCTGCGCACGCCTTCCGGGCTGGACCAGCCGACGCTGACCAAGGTGCTCGCAGCCGTCGTCGACCAGCACGACGTCCTGCGGGCCAGGCTTGTCCGCTCGGATCTGCCCGGCGGGCCGGCGCTTCCGCCGGGCGCGGCGACGGTCGGTGCGGACGGCGGTCCGGCCTGGTCGCTGGTGATCGCGCCGCCTGGCGGCGTCGACGTCGGCGGCTGGATCCGGCGGGTCGACGCCACGGACCTCGCCTCGGGCGACGGTTTCGACAGCGAGGCCGGCCGGTCGCTGATCGCGGAGCTGGCGGTGGCGACCAACCGCGAGCTCGATCCGGACGCCGGGCAGGCCATCCGGGCCGTCTGGCTGGACGCGGGCGGCGCGCTTCCGGGCCGGCTGCTGTTGATCATCCATCACGCCCTGATCGACGGGGTCTCCTGGTCGATCGTGCTGGAGGATCTCGCGGCCGCGTGGCAGGCGCTGGCGGCGGGCGAAAGGCCCCGGCTCGCGCCGGTTCCCGTCTCGTACGCCGACTGGGCACGCCGCCTGGACGACCGTGCGCGGGCCCCGGAGACGGCGTCACGGCTGCCGTTCTGGTCGGACCTGCTGGGCCGGGCCACGCCCGTGGATTGGGTCGCCCGGCCGGTGGAACCGGCGGAGGCCGGCGGGCAGACTGAATCCGCCGGGCAGACCGGCTCGGCGGTCGGGCAGGTGAGCGCGGCCGGGCTGGCGGATGCGGCCGCGGCCGCGGCTCAGGCGGTGACGGTGAGTGTGCCTGCGGAACGGGCGGCGCCGCTGCTGTCGACGGTGCCCGCCGGTTTCGGTATCGGTGTGGACGAGCTGCTGCTCACCGCGCTGTCCCTGGCCGTCGCCGACCGGACCCGCCCAGGCGAGAACGGGTCATCGGGGATGATCGTCGCCGTTCAGGCGCATGGCCGGCAGGAGCAGATTGTGGGGGATGTGGACCTGTCCCGCACGGTCGGCTGGATGGCGGAGATCTTCCCGTTCCTCCTCGAACGGGACGCCACCGACGGCGCCGTCTTCGGCGATCGTTCCGTGGACGCCGCGGCGGCCCGGGTGCACGCGCTCATGGCGTCCGTTCTGGACGGCGGAACCGACTACAGCATGTTGCGGTTCCTCAACCCGCGGACCGCGCCCGAGCTCTCGGCCGCACCGCTGCCCACGGTCTACCTGAACTACGTCGGCCGGTTGACACGGGGCGAGACGGCCGACTGGGCGGTCGCCGCGGAGGACGAGGAGCTCTTCGCGGACTGGAACGCCGAGCAGCCTGATCCCTTCCCGGTGAGCCTGATCGTGCGGGTTCTCGACGGTCCGGGCGGTCCAGAGCTCACGGCGCGATGGTCCCGCGGACCGGACGGCCCCGCCATGGAGGTCGTCAGCGACCTCGCGACGTCGTGGGTCCGGGCGCTGGACGCCCTCGCCGTCCTGGCATCGGGGCGCGGAACAGACGAATCCAGCTGACGGCGCGCCACGGCCGCGGGATCCACCGCGGCCGTGGCCATCTTCTCGAAGAGCTTTCGGGCCCGCCGGCGCCGCGATTCTCGGATTCCGACGGCAGTTGTTCCGGCAAAGGCTTCGAGCTATGCCGGGAGGGCTCCTGCCGGCTGCCGGTGAATCGCCGGATGTGATGATCGCAGGGCATCGGATTGCTACCGGGTTATTTCCGTCTCACAGCTCACTGACAGGAATGTCGTGAGTCCGGGTCGGCGGTGGAAAATGCTCAACTGGCTGAGTCGTGTGGGTGTGAATGTCCTTGAATAGAATAGATCCACTTGCTAAGGTTTCTGTTGTTCGCTTCCCGGTCGGCTGTGTCGTCCGGCTCCCCGGTAACGCCTGGGCGTCCCGGTGGTCCGGCTAGGTGCGGGCAGCGATGGGTTCCGTTTCGCCATCGACAGATGGGGCATGATTGTGAGTGCGCTTTTCAGGGGTGGCGTGTCGCCGGTGCCGGCGGCGGACGGGGCTGTCGCTCTCGAATGCTGTAACGACACCAGCGCGCCCGCGGTCGTGACGACCGTGGTCGATCTTTTCGTCGCCCAGGTGCGGAGAACGCCGGATGCGCCGGCTGTCGTGGCGCCGGAAGGGCGGTTCACCTATCGGGAGCTCGGAGACCGGGTGTTCCAGCTCGCCCGGGCCCTGCGCCGCCACGGCCTCGAGCCGGAGGGTGTTGTGGGTGTCCGGCTGGGGCGATCCGCGGAGATGATCGTCGCGGTCCTCGCGGCCATGGTCGCCGGTGGCGCCTTCGTCCCGGTCGAGCCGTCCTGGCCTGACCAGCGGCGTCGGCGGGTACTGACGGACGCGGGCGCGCAGTTGATCGTGACGGGTCCGGAGACGTCCGAGGGGTCGGGGGATCCGGATGGGCCCGGCGGGCTGGTCGACGGGGTGCGAGCCGTGCCGGTCGATCTGCACGCGTGGGCCTGGGGTCACGAGTCGCCGGAACCGCTGGATCTTTCGATCCCCTTGACCGGTCTGGCCTATGTGATGTTCACGTCCGGCTCGACCGGCACCCCGAAAGGGGCGATGATCCGCCATGAGGCGATCGCCGAGCGACTACGGTGGCAGGTGACGGACCTGTTCACCTTCGGTGCGGGTGACGCTTCGCTGTTCAAGGCTCCGCTGTCGTTCGACATCTCTGTCAACGAGATCCTGCTGCCACTCGTCTGCGGGGGCCGGGTGGTCGTGGCGGAGCCGGACGGTGAGCTCGACCCGGGATATCTGGTCGACCTGATCGAGGCCGAGCGGGTCACTTTCGTCTATCTGGTGTCGTCAATGCTGGACGTCGTGCTGGAAGCGGCGGAAGGCACGCCCGCGTTGGCCTCCCTGCGGCATGTCTGGTGCGGAGGCGAGGTACTCACACCGGCCCTCTTCGCACGCTTCCGAGCTCAGGTCGACACCGATCTTTATCATGGTTATGGCCCGGCCGAGACGACGATCGGCGTTTCTCATGTGATCTACCGGGACAGTGCTGAGCGTCTCGCCACCTCCATTGGCCGGCCCAATCCGCATACCCAGATTCACCTCCTTGACGACCGGCTGGAGCCGGTGCCGGACGGCGTGATCGGCGAGCTGTATGTCGCCGGGTTCCTGCTCGGCCGCGGCTATGTGAACAGCGGGGCGCTGACCGCGTCGCGTTTTGTCGCCAACCCGTTCTCCGGCGATGGGGCCCGAATGTACCGGACCGGGGACCTCGCGCGATGGGACAGTGCCGGCTGGCTGGAGTTCGTCGGCCGGGCTGACAACCAGGTGAAGATCCGGGGAATGCGGCTCGAGCTGGAGGAGGTGGAAGCCGCCATGTCCACCCACCCCCGGGTGCGGCGGGCGGCGGTCGTGGTGTCCCGGGACACCGCGGCGCCCCGGCTGCTCGCCTTCGTCGTTCCTGATGCCGATCGTGGCGCCGATCAGGTCGACGGCGGCTCGGCGCTTTCGGGACCGGCCGCGGACGGCGCATTCGCGGACGAGGTGCTCACCTGGTGCGCGGACCTTCTTCCTCACTACATGGTGCCGAGCGCCGTGACGGTGCTGGGCACGCTTCCCGTCACAGCTGGCGGAAAGATCGACCGACGTGCCCTGACCGCAGCTCACCCGCCACGGGAACAGCTCGTGGGAGGGGCGTGACACACACCGCGGGCCGCGCGCGGATATGTCGCCAGGCCGGGGTGGAGGTACCGCGTCGTCACCTCGACGGAGATGTCGATTTTCGATTGGTTCTTTTCCTTCCCACGCTTTTCGGGTGACGTGGCCACCGGCCGGAGCCGACGACGGAAAGGCCCGTTTCTCACCCGGTGCGCCGGCTTCCTGTATCGCCGGGCCGCGGATGGTGCGATGTCTGTGGACTGTTCGCTGGCCCGGAACTCCCACTCGTGATCTCGACCGAATTCTGAAGGAAATCGCATGCAGCGCACTCTGCTCGGCGGGAAGATTCATCGGGCCACCGTGACCCAGGCGGATCTGCATTATGTCGGATCGATCACGATTGATCGGACGCTCATGGATGCCGCCGACATCGTCGAGGGTGAGCAGGTTCAGGTGGTGGATATCACCAACGGTGCTCGGCTGGTCACCTATGCGATCGAGGGGCCCCGGGACTCCGGGATCATCGGCATCAACGGTGCCGCCGCCCGCCTGGTTCACCCTGGCGACCTGATCATCATCATGTCGTTCCGGCAGATGGACGAAAGCGAGGTCGGCACGTATGTCCCACGAGTCGTTCACATCGACGAACTGAATCGGATCGTCACGTTGGGCGACGATCTGTCCGCGCCGGTTCCCGGGGCGGTCAACCAGATTCCCGGAAACGGGACCGCGATCCGGTCCGGGGGCCAGGTGACCGAGAGCGAGGCGCGCAGAGGCGCTGACCTTCAGGGCGCGCTCGGCCCGTCCTAGGTCCGTCGCACAGGTCCTTCCCCGGCGGCACGGAGGGTGCGGAGCCGTACATCGGTCGCGTCCGCACCCCGACCCGCGCGGTGATACGAGCGGCCCGTGCCGTGCCGTGCCGTGCCGTGCCGTGCCGTGCCGTGCCGTGCCGTGGGCTGTGCCGTGCCGGGGCTGGGAGCTGGGCCCGAGGGTCCGATCCGGGTGGGTTCAGCGCCGAGCCCCGCCCGAGGCGCCGTAGCCGCGGAAGTCCCCTGGCTGCGCTCTCAGTCGCCGGTGCCGCCTGGCACCGCTGTCGACCACGGCCACGCGCTGATCGCGATCAGCGCGGTGGACTCCAGCTCTCGGCGTGTCGTACCGTCGCGTGCCTGTTGGGCCATCCCCTGCAGGACCACGCCTGTGAACACGGCCAGTGACCGCGCGTCGGTGCCTACCGGTAGCTCACCCGCGCGGATGGCGGCATCGATTCTGTGCTCGAGCGCCTCGACCCCGCTGTTGCGCAGTGCCCGCAGCGACTGCTCGACCTCGGGCGAGCCGCAGTTGACCGCGGTGCCGCCCGAGCCACGCTGACCGCGATCACCGCGGCCGGCGGCCGGGCGTTCACGCTGCGGACGGAGCTCGGGCGGGCCGGGGACGCACACGCGCTGTGGTCGGCCTTCGACGAGGGCGTCCGTGAGTTCACCGACTCGCCGCAGGTGGATGTGATCGTCAACAATGCCGGGATCGCGCTCTACGCCTCGATGAGCGACGTCGCGGACGCCAGCTTCGACGAGGTCTTCGCGGTGAATGCCAAGGCGCCGTTCTTCATTCTCCAGCACGGCCTCGACCGGCTCCGTGACGGCGGCCGGGTCATCAACATCTCGTCGGGAGCCGCCCGGCTGGCGACACCGATGCTCGTCGCCTACGCGATGATCAAGGGTGCGCTCAACGCGCTGACGCGCACTCTCGCACTGGAGCTCGGGCCGCGCGACATCACCGTCAACTCCGTCGAGCCGGGCATCGTCGAGACCGACATCGCGTTCTTCCTTTCCGATCCCCGGATGAGTGAGCTGGCGGCGTCGTGGTCGGCGTTCAACCGGATCGGGCAGCCGGCCGACATCGCCGATGTCGTGGCCTTCCTCGCCTCGCCTGAATCACGGTGGATCACCGGGCAGACCATCGACGCGACCGGCGGCTTCCTGCTCGGTCCGGCGTTCTGAAACCCGGAACCCGGGGCGGCCGAACGGTGGCCACGGTCGCTCAGGCCCGTGACACGGTCGCTCAGGCCCGTGAAACGACGCTGGGCGGGCGAGCGGACGCGATGGCAGACGGGGAGGCGCGTGGTCAGGATCCGCGCATCGCGGGCAGAACCATGTCGACCAGTGCGGCGACGTCGGTGTCGGCCATCGGCTCGCCGGTCATGCCCATCCGGTGCAGCAGGGTTCCGACCACGACGTCGATGAGGAACAGGACCCGGTTCTCCGGTTCGTCGAGCGCTGCCTGGAGTGCGAGTCGATACGGGTCCTGCAGCCGCGCCGACAGGATCTCGCGCAGAGACGGGTCGCTGACGGCGTCGCTGAACACGCCGGCGAAAGCGTCACCCACCCCGGGCTCGCCGATCTTCGCCGCGATCCAGTGGATGGCCGAGGACATGATCTCGGCTCGGCTGGCCCCCTCCAGCGGCACCGGGCCGAACGCGTCCAGCAGGCAGTCCACGATCAGCTCACCCTTGGACGGCCAGCGCCGATAGATCGTCGTCTTGGCGATGCCGGCCGCCGCGGCGATGCGCTCGACGGTCGCGCGTGCGTAGCCGAGCTCGTGGACGGTGCTCAGCGTGGCGGTGAACACCGTGGCGTGGACGCCGGCGCGCGGGCGGCCGGGTGGTCTGGCGGATCCGGCCGATGCCATGGCCACACGATACCTTTTTCGCTACCGTAGGTTTCGATACCTTGGGTCGCGAAATTCGGTTGACGAGGAGAAGGTATGAGTGAGGTTGTGGCTACGGAACGTCCGCCGGAGCCGGACTGGTTGGCGATGACGGCCGAGGAACTGCTCGCCTACCGCGACGCGGAGAACCGCTTTCGGGCGTCCAGCGCGATACGGCCGGTCACGGGGGATCCGGACCCCGGCGCTGTGATCGACTGGCAGGAGGTGGCGCTGCCCGGCCGCGGACTCCCGGTCCGCGTCCACCGGCCGGCGGCGCACTCCGGCGAAGGAGCCGAGCTGCCGTTCGTGCTCCACGTGCACGGCGGTGGGTTCGTGGGCACCGCCGTGCAGAGCGACTGGGTCAACAGCCACCTCGCCGCCCAGCTGCCCGCGGTCGTGGTCTCCGTCGAGCACCGCCTCCTCGACCATCGAACTCCGCTGTCGGCGGCCGTCGCGGACGGCTGGGACGTGCTCCGGCAGGTGGTGCGCGACGCCGGGTCGTGGGGCATCGTCCCGGCGCGAACGGCTGTGTTCGGCGAGAGCTGCGGCGCGCTGATCAGTGCGCTGGCCGCGATCCGGGCCCGCGAGTCCGGCCTGCGGCTCACGGCACAGGTGCTGGTCAACCCCGCTGTCGACGTGACCGGGACGATGCTCGACCACGCCTCGGTCACCGAGCACGCCGACACCCCGACCCTCGCCGTGCCGGTGCTGCGGCTGTTCCAGCGGCTCGCCGTTCCACCGGGAACCGACCCTCGCGGGCTTTCGCCGCTGCACGCCGACAGTCTGAGCGGGCTGGCCCCGGCGCTCGTGGTGGTGCCGACCCACGACCCGTTGGCCGACCACGGCCGCCGCTACGCCGAACGGCTGCAGGCGGCCGGGACGCCGACACGGCTGGCCGAGTACGCCGGAGCGGGGCACGCGTTCCTCAGCATCCCGGGTCTGGCGCCGCAGGCCGAGGCGGCGCGGGCAGAAATCCTCGAGTTCCTCCGTGCCTCGTTCGCCGGCCCGCCGCGAGCCGCCGATGCTTCGGCGCCTGATCACGGAACGCGCTGAGCACGCCATGACGACCGAAGAAAAGATCGACGGTGCGGCCCTGGACGGAGTCGCTGCCACCTGCCTGTGGACGCTGCGCAACCGCGCCGAGGAGTCGATCCACCCGGGCTCGTCGTTCGACGACCCGCTGGCGGAGCGTCTCTACCGCAGGATCGACTACGACTTCGAACGCTTCGGCAGGCCCAGCCAGAGCCATCCACTGCGCGCCCTCGCCCTGGACCTCGCCATCCGCGCGTACCTGGACCGGCATCCCGAGGCGACTGTGGTCGCCCTCGGCGAGGGCCTGCAGACCACCTACTGGCGCCTGGGGCGGCCCGGCGTCGACTGGCTGACCGTGGACCTGCCACCGGTGATCGACCTGCGCCGGCGCCTGCTGCCGCCGGAGCCACGCATGACCGCGATCCCGGTCTCGGCGCTGGACCACAGCTGGATGGACGTCCCCGATCCGGCGCGTGGGGTGTTCATCTCCGCCGAGGGCCTGTTCATGTACCTGGAACGAGACCAGGTGATGTCCCTGATCACCGAGTGTGCCGCGCGGTTCCCCGCCGGGCAGCTGTTCTTCGACTCGATACCCCCCGCGTTCAGCAGGCGGACGATGAAGGGCTACCGCATGTCGGACCGCTACATCGCGCCGCCCATGCCCTTCGGCCTCACGGTCTCCGCGGCCGCTCGCCTGCCCGCGCGGATCCCCGGCGTGGCCACCGCCGAGGACCTGCAGCCGCCGCCCGGCCGCAGGGCATGGCGGTCGAGAACGCTCCGGAGGATCGCGGCCCTGCCCGGCCCGCGTGATCTGCGCCCGTCAGTCACCCTGCTGACCTTCGCACCCTGTTGACCTACGCCGGGTGACCGCGGGCAGCTGGGCGGCGAGCCGGGTGGCGCCGGCGGGGCGGCCTGACCCGGTACAGGCACTTCGGGTCGTGGCGCTCGCCGTCTGTCCGCCGCCCAGAGCCGTGAAACGATGCTGGGCGGGCGAGTGGACGCGCTGACAGACGGGGAGGCATGGCTGTGGCGACGATGGACGACCTGGCGGAGCTGGGCCGGGAGGAGAGTGGGCTTGCGGTCGTCTCGACGTCGCGGGCCGACCAGAGCATTCAGTCGTCCGTGGTCAATGTCGGCGTCCTGCGGCATCCGCTGAGCACGACTCCGGTCGTCGGTTTCGTCACCTATGGCCGGATCAAGCTCGCGAACCTGCGTGCCAGGCCCGCGCTGACCGTCACGGTCAGGTCGGGCTGGCGATGGGTGTCCGCTGAGGGCGAGGCGCAGCTCATCGGCCCGGACGACCCGCATCCCGACATCGACGCCGAGCGGCTCCGGCTGCTGCTGCGGGAGGTCTTCGTCGCCGCGGGCGGCACGCACGACGACTGGGCCACGTATGACCGGGTGATGGCCGAGCAACGGCGAACCGCCGTTTTCCTGGCGCCCCGGCGGGTCTACAGCAACTAGCAACCTCCGCGGCGGGCGGTCTGGGAATGTGGGCGCGGTGTCCAGGCCGCCGGTCGGCCGCGCTCACGCCTGCCGTGGGACAACGCCTGCCGTGGGACAACGCCCACGCACTAACGTCGAGGGCGTGCAGAACGAGCAGATGCGGCTGACCTGGCGCGACAACGCCTCCGGCTGGGTCGCGAACGAGGCGCTCTTCGACGCCCTGTTCGCGCCGGTGACCGCGGCGATCAGCCGTGCGGCGACCATCCGGCCCGGGCAGCGGCTGCTGGACGTCGGCTGCGGCTCCGGCACGTTGCTCGCGGCGGGGGCCGGCGCGGGCGCGAGCGTGGTCGGTGTCGACATCTCGCCGGTCATGGTCGAGGCGGCCCGGCGCAGGGTTCCGGGCGCCACCGTCATCGTGGGGGACGCGCAGGTTCTCGACCTGGGCGGGGAGGCACCCGGCCCCCCGTTCGACCTGGTCGTCTCCCGCTTCGGTGTGATGTTCTTCGAGGATCCGACGGCGGCGTTCGCGAACATCCGCCGGGTTGTGGCGCCGGAGGGCCGGCTGGTCTTCGCCTGCTGGCGTGGCCGGGAGGAGAACACGATGTTCTCGCTCGGCTCCAGCGTGCTCGCCGGGCGGCTGGTCCCGCCGCCGGCGGATCCGGCGCCCGGCGAGCCCGGCCCGACCGCGTTCGCCGACGCCGACCGGCTGGCGGGCGTCCTGGGCGCGGCGGGCTGGTCCGACATCGCGATCAACGCGCTCGACTTCGAATGCGACTACGGGGCCGATGGCACCGACGGGGTCGAGGAACGGCTCGCGACCATCCTGAGCACCTCCACCGGCCGGTCGGCCAGGCAGCAGCTGCAGCCGGCCCTGGGCCCGCAGGGCTGGGCGGCGCTGCTCGACGAGGTGCGGGCGGAGCTGCGTCGGCATCTCGTGCGGGGAGCGGTCCGTTTCCCCGCCGCGACCTGGCTGGTCACCGCGACGAACCCGGCTGGCTGACAACGCCGGTCGGGTGACCGGCGCCGGCTCGTTCCGGGTGGCCGCGACGCGAAGGTGGGTCGGGTGAAGGCCGCGGACTCGAAGCGCTTGTGTTACGGACAGTAACTGACGGTGTTTGTGTCGGGTTGACTCAGGGGACTATTGCCCTGTGTGCCCGGACGAATTCTCCGGGTTGGGCGCTGGGGCGGGGTGGGCATGGGGCGCAGGGTGCTGCGCTTTCCGCGGCAGTCGTCCGGTGAAACACCTTCCGGAAGGAGCACCTGATACTCATGAAGATCGACCGTCGCGAGCAGAACGGTGTCACCATCCTCGACCTGGGCGGGAAGATCGTCCTAGGTATGGGAGCGGAGCAGCTCCGCTGGGCCGTCCGTGAGGAGATGGAGAACGGCACCCGCAATCTGCTGCTGAACTGCGCCAGCGTCACCACCATCGACAGCAGCGGCATCGGGGAGCTCGTCAGCTCCTACACGGCCACGCAGCATCGCGGCGGCCACCTCAAGCTGCTGAAGCCGACACCGAAGATTCAGGACCTGCTCCACATCACCCAGCTGATCACCATCTTCGAGATCTACGACGATGAGAAGGAGGCCGTCGGCAGCTTCTGAGCCCGGCCCGGGCGGCGGGAGACGTCGGTCGCCGGAGCGGGTGTTGACGCTCGATCCGGGACGGACCTACGGTGGGGCCTCGTGACGGCGTAAGGAAGCCGGTGGAAGTCCGGCACGGTCGCGCCACTGTGAGCCCGCGAAAGACCGCGGGTGAGTCAGATACTTCGCCGTCATGACGCCCATCCGTTCGCGGGGACGCACAATCCCCGAAGGAGGCTCCGGTGACCACCGTTCCGCTGCTTTCCTGAGCTCGCCGTGACATCTGTCTGGCCGGCCGTGGCACGGCCTTCCACGCCGTTCTAGGGAGCGACGCGATCACCGTTCATTTCATCGGCGCCGGCCCCGGTGCCGCGGACCTGCTCACCCTGCGCGGCCGGGACCTGATCGCGGCCTCCCCGGTCTGCCTCTACGCGGGCAGCCTGGTCGACCCGGCCGTGCTGGCGCACTGCCCGCCGGGTGCCCGGCTCGTCGACACCGCTCCACTGACCCTCGACGAGATCGTCGGCCACCTCGTCGAGGCCGACACCGCCGGCCAGGACGTCGCCCGGCTCTGCAGCGGTGACCCGTCGCTGTTCAGCGCGGTCGCCGAGCAGATGCGCCGACTGGAGGCAGCGGGCGTCCGCTACGACGTGTGCCCCGGGGTGCCCGCGTATGCGGCGGCGGCAGCGGAGCTGGGCCGGGAGCTGACCGTGCCGGGCGTGGCGCAGAGCGTCGTCCTGACCCGGACCAGCGAGAACGCCTCCGCGATGCCGGCTGCCGAGACGTTGGCGGCCCTGGGCGCCGCCCGGGCGACGATGGTCATCCACCTGTCCGTCCAGCGGATCGAGGCGGTCGTCGAGGAACTGCTGCCGGTCTACGGCGCCGCCACCCCGGTGGCGGTGGTGGCCTGGGCCTCACGCCCCGACCAGGTCGTCCTGCGCGGCCGGCTCGACACGATCGCCGCCGCCGTGCGCGCCGCCGGGATCGGCCGGGCGGCGGTCATCGTCGTCGGCGACGCGCTCGCCGCGGCGGGCTTCCGTGACAGCCACCTGTACTCGGCGGAACGGGACCGTGCGTGCGTGTCCTGATCCTCGGTGGCACCCGGGAGGCACGTGACCTCGCCGCCGCGCTCGTCGCCGAGCAGGGCATGGACGTCGTCTCGTCGCTCGCGGGCCGGGTACGCGATCCGGCGCTGCCCGCCGGCGAGACCGTGATCGGCGGTTTCGGCGGAGTCAGCGGCCTGCGTGCCTTCCTGCGGGACCGGGCGATCGACGTCGTCGTCGACGCCACGCATCCGTTCGCGGCGAGGATGTCCGCGCACGCCGTCGCCGCCTGCGCGGCCCCTTCGCCCGCGTTGGACGACGCGGGCAGCGCGCATTCAGGCAGCACGCACTCGGGCGGCACGCACTCGGGCGGCGTTTGGGCGGGCGGCGTGTGGGCGGGCGGCGCCGGTTCCGCGGTGCCGCTGCTCCGGCTGGCACGGCCCGGCTGGCAGGCCAGGCCCGGTGACGACTGGTATCGCGTCGGCGACCTGGCGGCGGCCGCCGACCGGGCCCGGGAGCTCTGCCCGCCGGGCGGCGCCGTGTTCGTCACCACCGGTCGCCGCGAGCTCGCGCCGTTCGCCGCGGACCCGGACCGCCACTATCTGATCAGGGCCGTGGACCCGCCGACGGACACGTTGCCATCGCGGCACACCGTGCTGCTCGACCGCGGTCCCTACACCGTCGAAGGGGAGACCCGGCTGCTACGAGAGCACGGCATCCGGGTGCTGGTCACGAAGGACAGCGGCGGCACGCTGACCGTCGCCAAGCTGGACGCGGCCCGGACGCTCGGCGTTCCGGTCGTCATGGTCGACCGCCCGGCGGGCGCCGGCCAGGTCCCGCCGACCTGGCCGGGCGTCGCCGGCATCCTGATCGCTCTGCGGGAGTTGGCCGCTGGCCCTACTGCCGAGTCGCCGCCAAGCAGCGCAAGTATTCGTCGTCAATAGGCACAAATGGGACGCAAGGCCATCTGGCAATACGCAAGAAGTGCGGATATCGGTCGTTTCAGCAACCGAAATCCTCACTTCTTGCGAGGGATCAGTGGCCATCAGTGGAAGCCCGAAGCTCGGGGTTCCGCGAGGGGTCTGGCGTGCCAGTGATCATCTGGAACCGCTTGGGGCGGTGTGGATCCACTGGGTGACCGGGAGGGCGGCGCGGAAGGCGGTGAACGAGCCGACCGGCTCGGCGTGGGAGATCGCGATCCGGCGCAGCCGGCCGCCGGCCCGCCGATGCCAGTCGACGAGAACGGCCTCCGTCTCGATCGTGACCGCGTTGACGACGAGGCGCCCGCCCGGAGGTAACGCCGCCAGGCAGGCGTCGATGACTCCGGGGATGCTCGCGCCGCCGCCGACGAACACGGCGTCCGGCGTCGGCAGACCGGCGAGCACGTCCGGTGCGCGGCCCGCGACGAGACGTAGCCGTCCGGCCCCGGCCCCGGTCCCGGCTCCAGCCCCGGCTCCAGCCCCGGCTCCAGCCCCGGCTCCAGCCCCGGTCCCGGTCCCGGCTCCAGCCCCGGCCGCGGGGTCGGCAGCGCCGGCGGGCGATGCGACGACGCCGGCGAGGCGTTCGGCGTTCGCCCGGACGTGGGCGGCGCGATCCGCCCGCGGCTCGATGGCGACGACCCGGCAGCGGCGGTCGGCACGCAGCCATTCGGTGGTGATGCCGCCGCTGCCGGCGCCGACGTCCCAGAGCAGCTCACCGGGCGCCGGGGCGAGCGCGGCCAGCGTGATCGCCCGTACCTCCTGCTTGGTGAGCACGCCGTCGGTGGCGAACGTCTCGTCGGGCAGGCCCGGCACCTGGCTGGCGCCGGCCCGACGCTCGCCGGGCGCGCAGCGGATCGCGACGATGGCGAGCCGGTCATGCCGTGGCAGGGCGGCCGGCCCGGCCTGGTGGACATGGACGCGTTCGTGCGGACCGCCGAGGCGTTCCAACACGGTGAGCTCGGCCGCGAGGTCACGTTCGGTGACCAGTCGGCGCACCCGGTCGGCTCCGTCCTCGTCGCCGGTGAGGACCAGCACCCGGGCGTCGGCCCGCAGCTCGGGGCCGATCGCGGCGTAGGGCCGGCCGAGGGTGCTGACGACGGTGACCCCCTCGACCGGCCAACCGAGCCGGGCGCAGGCCAGGGAGATCGACGACGGCGCGGGCAGCACCCTCACCCGGCTCGGGCCGAGCGCCCGGGTGAGGGTGCCGCCGACGCCGTAGTGCATCGGGTCGCCGCTGGCGAGCACGACGAGGCGGCGCCCGGCATGGGTGTCGGGCAGCGCCGCGGCCGCGGCGGCGAGGTCGCGGGGCCAGGCCTCGGTCGTGCGCACCCGGCCGGCGACGAGGGCGAGCTGGCGGGCACCGCCGAGAACGACATCCGCTCCGGCCAGGGCTTCGCGAGCCGCGTCGGCGAGGCCGTCCCAGCCGTCCTCGCCGATTCCGACGACGGTCACACCGAAGGCGCCGGCCCGGGCGGTCGTGTGTTCCGCTGCGGGCGGTTCGGGCGATGAGGGGCTGCCTGGCACGGGGTGATTGTGCCGGCGCCGGGGCCGGGGCGTCACCTGGATGGCGGCGGCCGGATCGCGGGTGTTGTTAGTCACTGTTCGCGGGGCGCCCTCCCATGGCACGATTCCTGCCAGGCGAAACGAGGGGAACTCCGGTGCGGCGCGCGGCGCCAAGGCCGGGGCGGTCCCGCCACTGTGAGCCGCGACCAGCTGGCGCGGTGAGCCAGAACACCTCGGCCGCCCGCCCGTGAACAGCAGTTCCTGGGCCCGTGCTAGCGGCAGGCGTGGATATCTGCCGGTGCGAGGTGGTGGCCCGTGCCCCCTTTTCCCTTCACCGCGATCGTCGGCGTGGACGATCTGCGCCTCGCGCTGATCCTCAACGCGGTCTCGCCCGAGGTGGGTGGCGTGCTCGTCCGTGGGGGGAAGGGCACGGCCAAGTCGACGGCGGTGCGTGCGCTCGCCGCGGTGCTCCCGCCGGTGGACGTGGTGGCCGACTGCCGGTTCTCCTGCGATCCGGGCAGTCCGGCCGAGGACTGCCCCGACGGCCCGCATCCCGCGAGCCCGGGGCAGCGGGTCCCTCCGGCGCGACGCCGGGCGACCCGGCTGTGTGAGCTTCCCGTCGGGGCGACCGAGGACCGCCTGGTCGGCTCGCTCGACCTCGGGCGGGCGCTGACCGCGGGTGTCGTCGCGTTCGAACCGGGGCTGCTCGCCGCCGCGCACCGCGGCGTGCTCTACGTCGACGAGGTCAACCTGCTGCACGACCATCTCGTCGACCTGCTGCTCGACGCGGCGGCGCTCGGTGTCGCCCATGTCGAGCGGGACGCGGTGTCGGTCCGGCACGCGGCCCGGTTCCTCCTGGTCGGGACGATGAACCCGGAGGAGGGCGAGCTGCGCCCGCAGCTGCTCGACCGGTTCGGCCTGACCGTGCAGGTCGCGGCCCCACGGGAGGCCGTGGCGCGGGCGGAGGTGGTCCGCCGCCGGCTGGCCTTCGACGCCGCCCCGGACGCGTTCGCGGCCGGCTACGCCGAGGCACAGCGGGCGCTGTCGGCGCGGATCGCCGCTGCCCGGGCGGCGTTGCCCGCCGTGCGGCTGCCCGATCGGGAACTGGTCCGGATCGCCGCCGTCTGCGCGGCGTTCGAGGTGGACGGGCTGCGCGCCGACCTGGTGACCGCCCGGGCCGCCGTGGCGCATGCGGCCTGGGAGGGACGCGCCGAGGTCACCGAGGCGGACGTCCGGATCGCGGCGGCGCTCGCGCTGCCGCACCGCCGCCGCCGCAACCCGTTCGACGAGCCCGGTCTCGACCCCGACCAGCTCGACGCCGCGCTGGACGCCGCCCGGGAGCAGACCGCCGAGGAGCCGGGCGGCGAGCACCGCGCCGACGACCCGGCCCATGACGCGAATCCGGATGCCGCCGGCGGCCCGTCCGGCCCTGCCCGCGAGCGGGATGAGTCGCCCCCCGGGCCGGACGGGTCTGACGGGTCTGATGGGCCGGATGGGCCGGACGGACCGGGTGGCGGTGCTTCCGCCGACGCGGCGGAGCACGACACACCAGTCGGCGACGACGCGTCCGACCGGCCAACCCACGACGCCCCGCCGGCCACCGCCGCGCCCGCCCCCGCGGGCGCGAGCAGGGGCGCGGCACCCTCCCGGGTGGTCGCCCCGGCGGAGACGTTCCGTGCCCGGCGGCTCGAGGTGCCCGGCGTCGGCCGGGGCGTCCCCGGCCGGCGGTCCCGCGCGGTCACCGGCACGGGCGCGGTCGTCGGCGCCGACGTGCCCGCCGGCCGGCCGCGGGACCTGCACGTCGTCGCGACGATGCTGGCCGCGGCGCCGCATCAGGCGGCCCGGGGGCGAGGCGGCCCCGGGCTGGTGCTGCGGGCGGCCGACCTGAGGCAGGCGCGCCGCGAGGGCCGGGAGGGAAACCTCGTCCTGTTCGTCGTCGACGCCTCCGGTTCGATGGCGGCACGGGCGCGGATGGGTGCGGTCAAGGCGGCGGTGCTCTCACTGCTCCTCGACGCCTACCAGCGCCGCGACAAGATCGGGTTGGTCACCTTCCGTGGGGAGGCCGCCGAGCTGGCGCTGCCACCCACGTCGTCGGTCGACGTCGCGGCGGCGCGGCTCGCGGACCTGCCGGCGGGTGGGCGCACCCCGCTCGCCGACGGCCTGCTGCTCGCGCACCGCACCCTCGCCCGAGAGCGCCTGCGCGACCCGAGCCGCCGGCCGCTGCTCGTCGTGCTGACCGACGGCCGGCACACCGCCGGGCCCGCGCCGGGTCCGGCGGCCGAACTGCTCGCCCGCGGCGGGGTCGCGGCGGTGGTCGTCGACTGTGAGACGGGCCGGGTCCGGCTCGGACTCGCGGGCACTCTCGCCGGCATGCTGGGCGCCCCGCTGCTCGGCCTCGCCGAGCTGGCTGCCCCCGGCTCCGCACCGGGCCTCGCTCCCGGGGGGGCGCCGGGGGCCACAACCCGGGCCACAGCCGGCTCCCGGGCTGCGAGAGCCGACGGGCGACGAGGCCACGGGGCCAGTCCAGGCCTGGACAGCGCCGCGGTCGGAGCCGGGCTCGCGGCCACCGTCCGTGCGCTGAGGGACGTCGCCTGATGGCGCCGCAGGGGCAGGTGACGAGCGTCCCCGACGACGGTCTGACGACGCGGCAGCGGCGCAACCGGCCGCTGGTGATCGTCCACACGGGTGAGATGAAGGGGAAGTCGACGGCCGCCTTCGGTCTGGCGCTGCGCGGCTGGAACCAGGGCTGGCCGATCGGCGTGTTCCAGTTCGTCAAGAGCGCCCGGTGGAAGGTGGGGGAGGAGAACGCGCTGCGGGCGCTCGGCGAGGTCCACGAGCGGACCGGTCAGGGCGCGCCGGTCGACTGGTTCAAGATGGGCTCCGGCTGGTCGTGGACCCAGCGCGGGCCGCTCGACGACCACGCGGCGGCCGCCGCCGAGGGCTGGGAGCGGATCAAGGCCGATCTGGCCGCGCAGACCTACGGGCTGCTGGTGCTCGACGAGTTCACCTACGTGATCGAGTGGGGCTGGGTCGACGTCGAGGACGTCGTGGCGACCCTCGCCGCGCGCCCCGGGTTCCAGCACGTCGTCATCACCGGCCGCCGCGCGCACCCGCGGCTGGTGGCCGCCGCGGACCTGGTCGTCGAGATGACCAAGGTGAAGCATCCGATGGACGCCGGGCAGAAGGGCCAGCGGGGGATCGAATGGTGAGCGGGCCATGAGAGTTCCGCGGATCGTGCTGGCCGCGCCAGCCAGTGGCGCCGGCAAGACGTCGATCGTCACCGGCCTGCTCGCCGCGCTGCGGGCGCGCGGGCTCGCCGTCTCGCCGCACAAGGTCGGCCCCGACTACATCGATCCGGGCTACCACGCGCTGGCCGCCGGCCGGCCGGGGCGCAACCTGGACCCCTGGCTCGTCGGCGAGGAACGGATCGGGCCGCTGTTCCTGCACGGCGCGCTCACCCCGCGACGAGCCGACATCGCCGTCATCGAGGGCGTCATGGGCCTGTTCGACGGGCACGCGACCCGTCCCGGGTTCGGTTCGACGGCGCACGTCGCCACGCTGCTCGCGGCGCCCGTCGTGCTGGTCGTCGACGCGCGGGCGGCCGGCCGGTCCGTCGCCGCGACCGTGCACGGGTTCCGCGCCTTCGACCCCCGGGTACGGATCGGCGGCGTCGTGCTCAACCAGGTCGGCTCCGCACGGCACGCCGAGATCCTGCGCGCGGCGATGGCCGAGATCGCCATGCCGGTGCTCGGCGTGGTCCGCCGGCGGGCGAGCCTGGCGACCCCGTCGCGTCATCTGGGCCTCGTACCGGCCGCCGAGCGAGCCGGGGCGGCCCGGGACGTCGTGACCGAGCTCGGTGCGGTCGCCGCCGCGGACCTCGACCTCGACGCGCTCCTCGCGCTCGCGGCGACGGCGCCCGACCTCCCCGCCGAGCCCTGGGATCCGCGGGCCGCCGTCGCCGGAGCTGGCGACAGCACTGGGGTTGGAGGCGCCGGCGCTGGCGCGATCGTCGGCGCTGCCGCGACCGCCGCCGGTCCGCGTCCGGTGGTCGCGGTCGCTGGTGGTCCGGCCTTCACGTTCGGCTACACCGAACTACCCGAGCTGCTGATTGCCGCCGGCGCCGATGTCGCCCCCTTCGATCCCACCGTGGACGAGGCGCTGCCGGGCGGGACGTCGGCGCTGGTCATCGGCGGCGGGTTCCCGCAGGTCCACGCCGGTGCGCTCACCGCGAACGCCGCCCTGCGAACCGCGGTGCGGGCGTTCGCGGCGACCGGCGCGCCGGTCGCCGCCGAGTGCGCCGGGCTCCTCTATCTCAGCAGTGCCCTCGACGGGGCGCCGATGTGCGGGGTGCTCGGCGAGGTGGCGGCGGCGATGACCCCCCGGCTCACCCTGGGCTACCGGGAGGCGGCCGCGGCCACCGACTCGGTGCTCGCCCCGCGGGGCACGGTCGTGCGCGGGCACGAGTTCCACCGCACGGCCACCATCCCACCGGCCGGTGGCGGCGCGGTACGGGACTCGGCCCCGGCCTGGCGCTGGCGCGACGCGGCGGGCGCCGAGATCGCGGAGGGCTTCGTCCGCGGCGGCGTCCACGCCTCCTACCTGCACACCCACTGGGCTGGGATGCCCGGCGCCGCGAGCCGGTTCGTCGCCGCCGCCCGCCAGGCGCGGGCGGTCGCGGCATGACCGGCGGCGCGGGGCAGGCGGGCAGGACGGGCGACGCGCTGCTGGTCGCCGGGACCACCTCGGACGCCGGCAAGTCGGTGCTGACCGCCGGCATCTGCCGGTTCCTCGCCCGCCAGGGCGTGCGGGTGGCGCCGTTCAAGGCCCAGAACATGTCGCTGAACTCGTGGGTGACCGCCGACGGCGCGGAGATCGGCCGCGCGCAGGTCATGCAGGCCGCCGCCGCCGGCATCGAACCGGAGGCGGCGATGAACCCGGTGCTGCTCAAGCCGGGCGCCGGGCACCGCAGCCAGGTCGTGCTACGCGGCCGGCCGGTAGCCGAGACCGGCGCGCTCGGCTACCGGGAGCTCAAGGGCCGGCTGCTTACCGAGGTGCTCGCCAGCCTGGCCGACCTGCGGTCCCGTTTTGACGTGGTGGTGTGCGAGGGCGCCGGCAGCCCGGCGGAGATCAACCTGCGGGCGAACGACATCGCGAACATGGGCCTGGCCCGGGCCGCCGGCCTGCCGACGATCATCGTCGGCGACATCGACCGCGGCGGAGTGTTCGCCGCGATGTACGGCACCCTCGCCCTGCTGGAGCCCGCGGACCAGGCGCTGGTCGCCGGGTTCGTCGTGAACAAGTTCCGCGGCGAGCGGGCGCTGCTCGAACCGGGGCTGGACATGCTGCGGGGGCTCACCGGCCGGCCCGTGCTCGGCGTGCTGCCCTGGCAGGACGGGCTCGACCTGGACGTGGAGGACTCGCTCGGCCTGCCCGCGCCCGGCGAGACCAGGGGAGACCCGGCCGGGCCGCTGCGGGTGGCGGCGGTGCGGCTGCCGTACCTGAGCAACTTCACCGATCTGGACGCACTCGCCGCCGAGCCCGGTGTCGCGGTGCGCTACGCCGACCGGCCCGAGGACCTCGACGCCGCCGACCTCGTGGTGCTGCCCGGGACCCGGTCGACGGTGGCCGACCTGGGCTGGCTGCGCCGGCGCGGGCTGCACGACGCGCTGGCCCGCCGGGCGGCGTCCGGGCGTCCGGTGCTCGGCGTCTGCGGTGGCTACCAGATGCTCGCCGAGACGATCGTCGACGAGGTGGAAAGCGGCGCGGGGGCGGTCGACGGCCTCGGGCTGCTGCCGGTCACGGTCCGGTTCGCCGCGGACAAGACCCTCGGCCGGCCCGTCGGCGTGGCCTACGGCCAGCCCGTGCGCGGCTACGAGATCCACCACGGGGTGGCGACGGTGCACGGCGGCGAGCCGTTCCTCGACGGGTGCCGGGCCGGCGCGGTCTGGGGCACCACCTGGCACGGCGCGTTCGAGAACGACGGCTTCCGCCGGGCGTTCCTCACCGACGTCGCCGCCCGGACCGGCTCGCCATGGCAGCCCCGCGGCGAGATCTCGTTCGCCGCTGTCCGGGAACGCCGCCTGGACGCCCTCGGCGATCTCGTCGCCGACCATCTCGACACCGGCGCGCTGCGGGCACTGCTCGCCGACGGTCCGCCGGCGGGCCTTCCGTTCGTCCCGCCCGGTGCGCCGCAGGCCGCCGGCTCCGCCGAACATCTGTCGTCGTCCCGGCCAACCCTGGGGAGCCGTCCGTGATCCTGTTGCTGTCGACGTCCGACACGGACCTGTCGTGCGCGCGTGCCAGCGGGGAGGACTACCGGCTGGCGAACCCGACCCGCCTCGACGACTCCGAGCTGCCGGCGCTGCTCGACGGCGCCGACCTGGTGGTGCTGCGCCTGCTCGGCGGCCGTCGGGCCTGGCCCGAGGGGCTCGACGCCGTCCTCGCCAGTGGCCTGCCGGTCGTGGTCCTCAGCGGCGAGCAGGTACCCGACGCGGAGCTGATGGAGCTGTCATCGGTGCCCGCGGGGGCCGCGGCGCAGGCACACGCCTACCTCGCCCATGGCGGCCAGCACAACCTGCGCCAGCTCGCCCGCTTCCTCTCCGACACGGTCCTGCTGACCGGCCACGGGTTCGACCCGCCGCTGCCGACCCCGCCGTGGGGCGTGCGGCCGCGGCCCGGTGATGCCGCCGAGCCCACCGCCGCCGAGCCCACCGCCGCCGAGCCGGCCGCCGAAGCCAGCACCGGGCGGCCGACCGTGGCGATCCTCTACTACCGGGCGCACGAGCTGGCCGGGAACACCGCCTTCGTGGACGCGCTCGCCGACGCCGTCGAGGCCGCGGGCGGGCGGGCGGTGCCGGTGTTCTGCGCCTCCCTGCGCGCCGCCGACCCGGGGCTGCTGGACGTGCTCGGCCAGGCGGACGTGCTGGTGACGACCGTGCTGGCGGCCGGCGGGGCGGCGTCCGGCGCGAACCCGGCCGAGGTCGGCGCGGGCGGGCGCGACGAGGACTGGGACATCGGGGCGCTGGCCGCGCTCGACGTGCCGATCCTGCAGGCGCTGGCCGTCACGTCGCCGCGGGCCCAGTGGGAGGGCAGCGACGACGGCCTGTCGCCGCTGGACACGGCGACCCAGGTGGCGATCCCCGAGTTCGACGGCCGGATCATCACGGTCCCGTTCTCCTTCAAGGAGATCGACGCCGACGGCCTGACCCACTACGTCCCGGACGCGGAGCGGGCGGCGCGGGTCGCCGGGCTCGCGGTGCGCCACGCGCGGCTGCGCCACATCCGGAACGCGCAGAAGCGGATCGCGCTGGTGCTGTCGGCCTACCCGACGAAACACGCCCGGATCGGCAACGCCGTCGGCCTGGACACCCCGGCCAGCGTGCTCGCGCTGCTGGGCGCGCTGCGCGACGCCGGCTACGACGTCGGCCCGGCCGACGGGCCCGGCGCGCTGCCCGGCCTCGCCGCCGGGGACGGGGACGCCCTCATCCACGGGCTGATCGCCGCCGGCGGGCAGGACGAGGACTGGCTGACCGCGGAGCAGCTCGCCGGCAACCCGGTCCGCGTGTCCGCCGCGACCTACCGGGCCTGGTTCGCCACGCTGCCCGCCGGCCTGCGCGCCGAGGTCGAGGAGAACTGGGGCCCGGCGCCCGGTGACCTGTTCGTCGACCGCTCGGCCGACCCGGACGGCGAGATCGTCCTCGCCACCCTGACCGCCGGCAACATCGTCATCCTCATCCAGCCACCGCGCGGGTTCGGCCAGAACCCCATCGCGATCTACCACGACCCGGGCCTGCCGCCGAGCCACCACTACCTGGCGGCCTACCACTGGCTGCGCAGCGGCCCCGGTGGCTCCGGTGACACCGCCGGGTCGGGTGGCGCCGCCGGCGCCGGGTTCGGCGCGCACGCCGTGGTCCACGTCGGCAAGCACGGCAACCTCGAGTGGCTGCCGGGCAAGGCCGCCGCGCTGTCCGCCGGCTGTGCGCCGGACGCAGCCCTCGGCGACCTGCCGCTGGTCTACCCGTTCCTCGTCAACGACCCCGGCGAGGGCACCCAGGCCAAGCGGCGGGCCCACGCGACGATCATCGACCATCTCGTCCCCCCGATGGCCCGCGCCGACAGCTACGGCGACATCGCCCGCCTCGAACGGCTGCTCGACGAGCACGCGCAGATCGCCGCGATGGACCCGGCGAAGCTCCCCGCGATCCGTGCCCAGATCTGGACGCTGATCGAGGCGGCGAAGCTCGACCACGACCTGGGCCTGGCCGACCGGCCGCACGACGCCGAGTTCGACGAGTTCCTCCTGCACGTCGACGGCTGGCTCTGCGAGATCAAGGACGCGCAGATCCGCGACGGCCTGCACGTCCTCGGCGCGGCGCCGACCGGCGAGGCCAGGGTCAACCTGGTGCTCTCGATGCTGCGCGCCCGCCAGCTGTGGGGCGGCGCCGCCGCCCTCCCCGGGCTGCGCCAGGCCCTCGGCCTTGGCACCGACGACGGGACGGCCCGGACCGACGCGGTGGAGGCGGTCGCCCGAGCGCTGGTCAGCGCCCTGGAAGAGCGTGCCTGGGACCCGGCGGCCGTGACCGAGGTCGTCGGCACGGTGCTCGACGCACCGGCCGAGTCGGCCCTGCTCGACGCACCGGCCGAGTCGGTCGCGCTGGCCGCGCTCGACGCGCCGGCGGCGGCCGGGGACGTCGACCGTGCCGCGGTGGTCGACGTGCTGACGTTCGCCGCCACCGAAATCGTGCCCAGGCTCGCCCGGACGACCGACGAGCTCGACCGGACGCTGCACGCGCTCGCCGGCGGCTACATCCCCGCCGGCCCGAGTGGCTCGCCGCTGCGTGGCCTGGTCAACGTCCTGCCGACCGGGCGCAACTTCTACGCCGTCGACCCGCGGGCCGTGCCCAGCCCGCTGGCCTGGGAGACCGGGCGGGCGATGGCCGACTCGCTGCTCGAACGCCACCTGGCCGACACCGGCGAGTATCCCCGCTCGGTCGGCCTGTCGGCCTGGGGGACCTCGGCGATGCGAACGTCCGGCGACGACATCGCCGAGATCCTCGCCCTGCTCGGCGTCGCCCCGCTGTGGGACGAGGCCTCGCGGCGGGTGCGCGGCCTGGAACCGATTCCGCTCGCCGAGCTCGGCCGCCCCCGCATCGACGTCACCGTGCGGATCTCCGGGTTCTTCCGCGACGCGTTCCCGCACGTCGTCGACCTGCTCGACGACGCCGTCCGGCTGGTGGCCGACCTGGACGAGGACCCGGAGCACAACTACGTGCGGGCCCACACCGACGCCGACCTGGCCGCCCACGGCGACCGGCGCCGGGCCACCACCAGGGTCTTCGGCTCGAAGCCGGGCGCCTACGGGGCCGGGCTGCTGCCGCTCGTCGACGCCGGCACCTGGCACGACGACGCCGACCTCGCCGAGGTCTACGCCGCCTGGGGCGGCTACGCCTACGGCCGCGGCCTCGACGGCCGCCCGGCCCGCGACGACCTGGAGGCGGCGTACCGGCGGATCAGCGTCGCGGTCAAGAACACCGACAGCCTCGAACACGACATCGCCGACTCCGACGACTACTTCCAGTACCACGGCGGGATGATCGCGGCGGTCCGGGCGCTGACCGGCCGCAGCCCGCGCGCCTACATCGGGGACTCCACCAGGCCCGACGACGTGCGCACCCGCACCCTCGGCGAGGAGATGGCCCGGGTCGTCCGCGCCCGGGTCGTCAACCCGCGCTGGATCGCCGCGATGCGCCGCCACGGCTACAAGGGCGCCTTCGAGCTCGCCGCCACGGTCGACTACCTGTTCGGCTACGACGCGACGGCCGGTGTGGTGGCCGACTGGATGTACGAGGCCGTGACCGCGGCCTACGTCCTGGACGACGAGAACCAGAAGTTCCTCGCCGACGCCAATCCCTGGGCGCTGCACGGCATCGCCGAACGGCTCCTGGAGGCCGTCGACCGCGGGCTGTGGTCCGAGCCGCAGCCGGCGACCCTGGACGCGCTGCGCGAGATCTACCTGCGCGCCGAGGGCGACCTCGAAGGACGGGCGTAGATGCCTGCGACGCGATCGGCGCCACCGGGCAGGGCCGACCGCTGCCCGGGCGCACTGGTTCTGCACGAGGCCGCGGACGGCGGCCTCGCCCGGATCCGCCTGCCCGGCGGCTTCGTCGACGGCGAGGTGCTGTTCGCGCTCACCGTGCTCGCCGGGTCGTTCGGCGAGCACGGCGCCGTCGAGCTGACCTCACGGGGCAACGTCCAACTGCGCGGCGTTCCCGCCGGCCGCCGGGCCGAGCTCGCGGAGCGGGTCGCCGAGCTGGGGCTGCTGCCCTCGGCCACCCACGAGCGGGTCCGCAACATCGTCGCCGCGCCCTTCGCCGGCCTGACCGGCCAGGACCCGGGCCTCGAGGAGCCGAGGCCCGAGGACCCGAGGCCCGAGGACCCGAGGCTCCAGGAGCTCGTGCGCGCGCTCGACCAGGCACTGTGCGCGGACCCGGAGCTCGCCGGCCTGTCTGGCCGGTTCCTGTTCGGCCTGGACGACGCGACCGGTGACATCGCGGCCCTCGCTCCGGACGCGTGGGCGGCCCCCACCGCCCGCGGACGCTGGTGGATCGGCCCGGCCGGGGTGGAGGTCGAGCGCGCCGCCGTGGTCCCGGAGCTGCTCGGGGCCGCGCGGGCGTTCCTGCGCACCGCCGCGGACGTCGTCGGCGCCGGCCATCCGGTCTGGCGGGTCCGGGACCTGCCCGACGGCGGCCGGGAGCTCGCCGCCGCGCTGCGGGCCGGCCGCCCGCAGGCCCCCCGGCCGACTCCTGGCCCCGCCCCTGCCCGGACAGTTCGACCCGGCGGAACCTCGCCCGGTGGCGCCTGGCCCGTCGGCGCCAGGCCCGCCGATGCCTGGCCTGGTGGGGCCTGGCACGGCGGTGTCTGGCAGCGCCCGGACGGCTTTCACGCCGCCGCGGTCCACGTGCCGCTCGGCCAGCTGACCCGTCCGCGGGCCGACGTCCTCGCGGCCGAGGCCGCGGCGACCGGTGAGGCGCTGCGTGTCACGCCGTGGCGGTCGGTCGTCCTGCCCCGCCTCAGCGGCGCCGGCCCGGACCGCTTCACCGTCGCCGCGGGGCGCGTCGGCCTCGTCACCGACCCCGGCTCGCCGTGGACGCGGGTCACCACCTGCGCCGGCCGCCCCGGCTGCGCGAGCGCGCTCGCGGACGTACGCTCCGACGCCGCCCGGGCGGTCGACGCGGGCCGACTCATCCCCCTCGGCGCCGCGGCGCCGCCCGGGCCGCCCACAGCTGCTGGACCGCGGGCGCACTGGAGTGGCTGCGCGCGTCGCTGTGGCCAGCCCGCCTCCCGGCACCTGGCCGTCGTCGCCGGCCCCGCCGGCTACCTCGTCCACGACACCGGCACCGAACCGAAGGAATGCCCGTGATGCCGACCGGCACTGATTCCCGGTACCACTACGAGCGCGACGGGGCGACCATCTACCGGCAGTCGTTCGCCACCATCCGCGCCGAGGCCGACCTCGCACACCTGGCGGCCGACCTGGAGCACGTCGTCGTCCGCATGATCCACGCCTGTGGCATGGTCGACCTGCCCGCCGACGTCGAGGCCAGCCCGGATGTCGTCGGTGCGGCCCGGGCGGCACTGCGCGCCGGCGCGCCGGTGCTGTGCGACGCGCAGATGGTCGCCAGCGGCATCACCCGCCGGCGGCTTCCCGCCGGCAACGAGATCGTCTGCGCGCTCGGTGACGAACGGGTCCCGGACCTGGCCGCCCGGCTCGGGACCACCCGTTCCGCCGCCGCGCTCGAGCTGTGGCGCGACCGGCTCGCCGGCGCCGTCGTCGCCGTGGGGAACGCCCCGACCGCGCTGTTCCACCTGCTCGAGATGATCGGCGCCGGCGCGCCCCGGCCGGCGGCCGTCCTGGGCCTGCCGGTCGGTTTCGTCGGCGCCGCCGAGTCCAAGCAGGCGCTCGCGGACAACCCGTTCGGCCTCGCCTACCTCGTCGTCCACGGTCGCCGCGGCGGCAGCGCGATGACGGTGGCCGCCGTCAACGCGATCGCCTCGGAGGAACTGTGAATCCCGCACCCGGCGACTCCGCGACCACCGGCCCCGCGACGGCCAGCCCCGCGACGGCCAGCCCCGCCGTGCCCGCCGGCACCCTCTACGGTGTCGGCGTGGGCCCGGGAGACCCGGAGCTTGTCACGGTCAAAGCCGCCCGCCTGATCGGCCAGGCGCAGGTCGTGGCGTATCACGCGGCCCGGCCCGGCCGGTCGCTGGCCCGCGCGAGCGCGGCCCCCTACCTGCCGGCCGACGTCGTCGAGGAGGAGCTCGTCTACCCGGTCACCCGCGGGGGCACCGTCCATCCCGGTGGCTACCAGGGCGCGATCGACGAGTTCTACGAGCAGTCCGCCGCCCGGCTCGCCCGGCACCTGGCCGCGGGCCGGGACGTCGTGCTGCTCGCCGAGGGCGACCCGACGCTCTACAGCTCCTTCACCCACATGCAGCGCCGGCTCACCCCGCGGTTCGGGTGCGTGGTCGTCCCCGGGGTGACGTCCGTGTCCGCCACCGCCGCCGCCGCGGGCGTCGCGCTCGCCACCGGCGACGAGACCCTCACCGTCGTGCCCGCGACGATGCCCGCCGACCGGCTGCGTGACCTGGCCGCCGCCGGGGACGGCCTCGCCCTGATGAAGGTCCGAGCCGACCTCGACGGCGTGCGCCGGAGCCTCACCGAGGCCGGTCGGCTCGACGGCGCGCTGCTCGTCAGCCGCGCCAGCCGGGACGGCGAGCGCGTCATGGCGCTGCGTGACCTGGCGGCAGTCGAGGACGTCCCGTACATGTCGATGGTTCTCGTACCGGCGAACCGGGCCGACCAGCCGTGCCGCAGTGCCGAGGCCGCGCAGGCCAGGCCGAGCGCTGCCGGCAACGAGCAGAGCGCCACCTGCGCCGTGGCGAGCGCTGCCGGTGCCGGTGCCGGTGCCGAGCCGACACTCGTCACGGTCGCCGCGCCCGGCGGTGTCACTGTGGCCGAGCCCGGTGGTGTCACCGTCGCCGAGCCCGGCGGTGTCACCGTTGTCGGGCTCGGCCCCGCCGGCGCGGACTGGCTCACCCCCGAGACGGCCCGTGCCCTGGCGGAGGCCGACGACCTCGTCGGCTACCAGACCTACCTGCGGCGCGTCGCCGTCCGGCCGGGCCAGCGCCGCCACCCTAGCGACAACCGGGTCGAGGCGGAACGCGCGGTCTTCGCCCTCGACCTCGCGCGGCGCGGGGCGCGCGTCGTGGTCGTCTCCTCCGGCGACCCGGGGGTGTTCGCCATGGCGTCGGCCGTTCTGGAGGCCCGGGCCGACGGCTACCGGGACGTTCCCGTCCGCGTGCTGCCCGGCGTGACGGCGGCGAACGCCGTCGCCGCCCGGGCCGGCGCGCCGCTCGGCCACGACTACTGCGTGCTGTCCCTGTCCGACCAGCTCAAGCCCTGGCCGCTGGTGCTGCGCCGGCTGCGTGCCGCCGCCACGGCCGACCTGGTGCTCGCGCTCTACAATCCCGGGTCGCAGACCCGCCGGGCGCACATCGACGAGGTCCGCGCCACCCTGGCGCAGTGCCGGGACGCCGATACTCCCGTCGTCGTCGGCCGAGCGGTCGGGGACGCCGGCGAGAGCGTCGAGGTGATCCGGCTCGCGGATCTGAGCGCCGACCACGTCGACATGCGCACCCTGCTCATCATCGGCTCGTCGCGGACCCGCCGGGACGCCGACACCGGCCTGGTCTTCACCCCACGCCACCACGACGGCCACCTGCCGGCACCCGCTCCAGCCCCGGCTCCAGCCCCGGAGCCCGCTCCAGCGGCAGCTACGGCAACTGTCGCAGAGCCCGCTTCGGCGGCAGAGCCCGCTCCGGCCGCAGCCCCGGGGCCGGCCCCGGTCAAGGCCGTCGTCGGAGCAGATAGACGTCCATGATCCAGCCCTTGCGGGCCCGCGCGGCCTGCTTCACCGCCACGATCTCCTCGCCGACCTCGGCGAGCGGGCCGGCGATCGCGATCTCGTCGGGCCCACCCAGGTAGGCACCCCAGTAGATGTCCCACCGGTCGGCGTCGGGGATGTCCCGCCAGGCCGCCGCGCCGTCGAGCAGCACGACGATCGAGTCCTGGCCCGCCACCTCGGCGGTGAGCCGCCGGCCGGTGGTGAGGTGGACCGCCCCGCCGATGCTGTTCAGCGCGATCCGGTGCCGGGCGGCCAGCGCCTGCACACTGGAGATGCCGGGGATCACCGTCACGTCGACGTCCACCAGCCCTCGCGAGCGGACGTCGTCGAGGATCCGCAGCGAGCTATCGTAGAGCGCCGGGTCGCCCCACACCAGGAACGCGCCCCGGTCGCCGTCGGCGAGCTCCGCCAGCAGCGCCCGCGCCCACACGTCGGCGCGGGCGGCATGCCAGCGGCGCACCTCCGCCGCGTAGTCGGCGGGCGCCCGGTCGCGTTCCGGCTCGACCAGCTCGACGAGACGCAGGCCGGGCCGGGCGTACCGGGCGCAGATCTCGCCCCGCAGCGCGTTGAGGTCGGCCTTCGTGGCACCCTTGTCGACCGTGAACAGGACGTCCGCACCGGCCAGCGCTCGACCGGCCTCGTAGGTGAGTGACTCCGGGTCGCCGACGCCCATCCCGATCAGCAGCACCGACCGCCGGGGCACCGCGGCCGGGACATCGGGAGCGCGCCCACCTGGGCCAGAACCAATCGACACCCGGCGACGATAGCGCCGTGGCCGCACCCGGCGGTAGCAGCCGTAGCCGCACCCGCGGCGGCTCGAAGAGTGAAGGATTCTGGTCGTCCCGACGACCAGAATCCTTCACTCCTGCGGATGGTCAGGTGACGCTGTGGCGGCTCGGGCGGCTGGTTCGCGGTTTCGCCGGACGTCCCGCCACCGCCTGGCTGAAGATACCGGCGACGGGTAGGCGCGACCATGCGGGAAGACCGACCATGTGGGAAGACAGGGAGAACACGTGATCAAACGGATCCTGTTGGTCACCCGGGCGTGCGCTCCGGAGCGGTTCGCCGCCGCCTGGCGCGCGGCGGTCGGCGCCGCGGCGACAGCCCCGCCGCCCGCACGGCCGCTGCGCCTGGCCGCAGGCACCGTGCTGGCCGAGGTCAGCCCCGAGGCACCGCATGACGGAATCGGGCTGCAGTGGTTCACCGACGAGGAGCACCTTAGGCGGTTCGAGGCCTGGTCGTCCTCGCCCGAGGGCACGGCCGCGCACGATCTGTTGGGCGAGGCGGTGGAGCTGGAGTCCGCCGGCGTCGTGGTGGCACACGAGCATGTGATGCGCGGCGACGAATGGCTCCGGCACCAGCTCCGCGACGGTGCCACGGGTCTCAAGCAGATGGCGCTCGCCCGCCGCGCCGCGGACCTGACCCTGGCGCAGTTCTTCGACCGGTGGCGCAGCCGTGCCGGCAGTGTCGGCACGGTGCCGATTCCGGCCGAGGTCCGCGGGCTCGCCTACATCCAGAACCATCCCCTGCTGCCCGCGGCAGCCGGCACCGGCGCCGGCGCCGAGGCCGAGGCGGACTGGGCCTACGACGCTGTGAACGAGGTCTACTTCGACGACCTCGACGGCATCCGCCGGCGGATGGCCTGGTTCGCCGAGAACCTCGACCGCAACGAGGACGACCTCGTCCGGGAATCGTGCTTCGTCGCGGTGCGCGAGGAGATTCTCTGACGGCATCTGCGGCGGGCGTGGCACCTGGCGGCCCACGGTGGGCGCGGCTTCCCGCGGCTTCTGCGGCCACCGTGGGCACGCTCAGCGCGTCGCCTCGTCCCACCGCGCCGCGTCGCCGTGGAGCTCGAAGGTCCGGGTGGTGGGGTCGAAACGCAGGTCGTCGCCGTCGAAGGTGGTGTTGACCGCGCCGGAGCCGATGACCTCCTGTGGGCTGCCGGTGTGCAGGTTTCCCGCCCGGTCGAGGAGCCAGACCTGGTCGGCGACCCGCAGCGACAGTTCCAGGTCGTGGGTGGAGACGACGACGGCGAGGTCGCGTTCGCGGGCGAGGCGGCGCATCAGCGCGGTGACGGTGACCCGGCTCGGCGCGTCGAGGAACGCCGTCGGCTCGTCGAGCAGGATCAGTGACGGTTCCTGCGCGAGTGCGCGGGCGATCATCACCCGTTGGCGTTCGCCGTCGGAGAGCTCGTCGGCGTCGCGGGTGGCGAGCTGGGACGCGCCGACGGCGGCCAGGGCCCAGTCGACGACGGCCCGGTCGGTGTCGTCGAGCCGGCCGGTGGGGCCGGTGTGTGGGTGGCGGCCGAGACCGACCAGGTCGGCAGCGGTGAGCAGGCCGACCTGGACGCGGTCGGTGAGCACGGTGCTGACCTTCCGGGCCCGTTCGGCTCCGCTGAGCCGGTTGAGGTCCGATCCGTCCAGCAGGGCCCGCCCGGCCAGTGCCGGCTGCAGGCCGGCGAGGGTGCGCAGCAGGGTGGACTTGCCGATGCCGTTCGGGCCGAGCAGCACGGTGAGCTGCCCGCGGGGGGCGGTGGCGGTCAGGCCGTCGAGGACCCGGTGGCGCGCCCGGCGGCGGCGGTAGCCGACCGCGAGCCCGTCCAGGCACAGCCCGGGCGTTCCTGCCCCCGGCGTCCCGGGTGTCTCGGATGGGCTGGGCGGCCCGGGTGGCACCGGAGCGGTGGCGGGCATCAGGCGGCCCCGGCCGCGGCGGCGCGGGCCCGCAGCAGAACCGCGATCACGATCGGAGCACCGAGCAGCGAGGTGACGACGTTGATCGGTAGCACCTGGTCGGTACCGGGCAGCTGCGCGGCGATCGAGCAGGCCAACGCGACCAGCGCGCCGGTCAGCAGCGTTCCCGGGACGAGCAGCCGGTGGTCGGCGCTGCCGAGCAGGCGGCGGGCGATGTGCGGCACGGCGATGCCGAGGAAGGCGACCGGCCCGCAGAACGCGGTCACCGATCCGGCGAGCACCGACGCGCCGACGAGGGTGACCACGCGGACCCGGCGCAGCCGCAGGCCGAGGGTGCGGGCGTAGTTCTCGCCGAGCAGCAGCGCGTTGAGCGGTTTGACGGTCAGCAGTGCGACGCCGAGCCCGACACCCACGATGGGCGTGAAGACGGCGAGGTCGCTGTTGGACGTCCCGGAGAAGCTGCCCAGCGACCAGATCCAGTACTGGACGGCCCGCTCCGGCGCCGTCCAGGTGAGCAGCAGGCTGACCAGTGAGCTGACGGCGCTGTTCAGGATGACGCCGATGACGAGCAGGGTGACGACGGAGCGCACCCACTGGGCGAGCACGAGCACGGCACCGAGGACGGCGGCGGCACCGACCGCCGCGGCGACGACCACCCCGAACCGGCCGCTGCCGGCGACACCGGCGGTGAACACTCCGGCGGAGCCGCCGACCCCGGCGACGACGGCGGCGACCCCGAAGCTGGCCCCGGAGCTGACGCCGAGGGAGTACGGGTCGGCGAGGGGGTTGCGGAACAGGGTCTGCATCTGCAGTCCGGCCACGCCGAGTGCTGCCCCGGCGAGTGCGGCGGTGAGCGCGCGCGGCAGGCGGATCTCGCGGATGACGACTGTCCACCGGGGGTCGTGCGGTTCGTTCCCGACGAGGACCCGCAGGGTTTCGTCGAGCGGGATGGAGACCGAGCCGACCGCCAGGGCGAGCAGGAACATCGCGACCAGACCGGCGACGAGCCCGCCGAGAACGACCGCGGCGCGGGCCCGACGCCGGCCCGCGACGCTCTGGCTACCAGCGGTGGCCCTGCTTGTGGATGTCACCGAGGTCGCTGGTGGTGTGGTGGCCGCGCCGGGAGACGCCACCGGGTTGCTGGACGCCTCCGCGGCCGATCTGAACAGCGCCGTCACTACTTGAGCTGCTGGTAGAAGGCGAACGTGTGGTTCGGGAAGGCGTCCGGGTGCAGGATGGCGGCGAGGTCACCGAGGACGAGGTCGGGCCGGGCCACGCCGCGTTCCCGGTAGTCGTTGCCGCCGTCGGCGTTGGTGACGAGGTTGTTGTCCCACACCTGGCCGTCGCGGACGGCCGTGAGCTGGCCGTAGCGGGCGTCCTCGCCGGTGATGTCGCCGAGGGACTTCCACTCGCCGTCGGCGAGCCAGATCTTCGCACTGCCGGCCTTGGTGAAAACGGTCTCGAAGTCGAGCTCGAGGCTGCCGGCGTCCGTCGAGTCGGCCCAGGGGTAGCTGGCGCCGGCGTCGGCGAGCAGCTTGGCGACGTAGCTGCCGCCGGAGGGCATGTACCAGGTGCCCTGGTACATGCTGCCGACCAGCACCGGCACCGCCTTCTCGTCAGGGACCTTGGCGGCGATCGCGTCGTAGTCGGCCTCGATCTTGTCGAAGGCCTTCGTGGCCTTGTCCTCGTCGCCGGTGAACGCCGCCATGAACTTCACCCATTCGGCGCGCCCCAGCGGGTCGCCCTCGAGCCATTCGGCGTTGGCGACGACGGGAACGCCGGCGTCGCGCAGCTTCTGGAACTCGGGGACGTCGTACCCGTCGGTCATCAGCACGTCCGGCGCCCCGGTGACGACCCGCTCGGTGTCGATCTGGCCGTTGGTGGCGTACTCGACGACCTTGCCCGCGTCGACGAGGCCGCGCACCTCCTTGTTGATCACGTAGGTGCCGGTCGCCACCCCGGTGAGGACGTCGAGGCGGCCCAGGTCGGCCAGCAGCGGCAGGTGGGTCGTCGAGCCGGAGTAGAGGCTGGTGATCGGCGTCTCGACGCGCGGTGCGTCGGCGAGGTCACCGGTGAGCTCCGGTTTCGGGGTGCCGCAGCGGTACAGGACGTACGACTCGGGCTTGCCGTCCGGGTACGGCTCCTTCACCGTGACGACCTGGTAGGCCTTCTCGTAGGTGATGGTGAAGTTCTTCGCGTACTCCAGCGTCGAATGCACCGGGAAGTAGTCGGTGTTCTCGTCGAACGAGCTGACGCAGCCGCGGGTGTCCGTGCCCGCGCCGGCGGCGGCCGGCGACGGATCGTCGCCGCCGCAGCCCGCCAGCAGCGCGGGGATGAGAAGGAGGGTGGCGCTCAGGGCCACCAGACGTGCGCGCATGCGGAGTTTCAGCCGCCTTCCAGCACCTCGTGGACGGATTCGCGGGGGCGCCGTGGCCGGTCTCCTGGCTGACGGGTGGTGCGTCACCGGCCGCCTTCCCAGGCGACGATTCCGATGCTCAGTGACTCCCCGACGGGCGGGGACTGGCCGGTGACATCCCGATGACAGTGGCGAGGGCCGCGCCGGTTCCACACCGGCTTCCCGAGCACCACGGCGGGACGAACTGTACGAGAACGCCTGCATCATCTGCAAGGCGATGCAGACGATCTCCTGGGTGTACTCGACGCCCCCGGAACGAGTGAACCGTTCCGGAGGTCCGGATCAGCCGTGGCGGAAACCGGTGCCGGACCGGTCGTGCGGATCAGGGTCGAGCCCGAGGTAGCGCCGGCGGAGATGGTCCCAGGCCGCGAGACGGGAGAAGTCCGGTGCGGCGCGCAGTTCCTGGGTGTCGGTGAGGAACGGGTTGGGGAGCAGGACGGTCATCATCTGCTCGCCGATGGCGTTGAACAGGCGAAGCCCCCAGGAGACGGGCGCTCCGTCCGGGCCGACGCGGCGGTAGAGCTCGGCGCGGGCGCAGCGGCGGATGCGGCCGAGCTCGGGGCCGCTGGCGGTGTGCTCACCGATGCAGAGGTGGAAGTGCCAGGCACCGAAGTCGACCGTGACGTATCCGTCATACATCGCGATCTTCCGGGGTGCGTTCGGTGCGGCGACCTCCCAGGCGGCGCCCTGCACGATCACACCGAAGCCGATCTGGCGCCAGTGGTCGGTGAAGACGTCCTTGATGATCGACAGCAGGGTGTCGGTGTCGGTGGGTAGATCCCAGACCTGCAGGGTGCCGTTGCCCAGTTCGTCGACGGTGCGGTACTCGGTGTCGGTTGTCATCTCCGGCTCCTTGGCGAGGTGTCCCACGCAGTTCGATGGTGCGGGTGGTGGGGTCAGAACGCAGGTCGTCGCCGTCGGGGTGCATCAGGCGACCCCGGCGACGGCGGCGCGGGCCCGCAGCAGCACGGCGATGACGATGGGCGCGCCGACCAGGGAGGTGATGACGTTGATCGGCAGCACCATGTCGGTGCCGGGCAGCTGGGAGCCGATCGAGCAGGCGAGCGCGAGCGCCGCTCCGGTGAGCATGGTGGCGGGGACGAGGATGCGGTGGTCGGCGCTGCCGAGCGCCCGGCGGGCGATGTGCGGTACGGCGATGCCGAGGAAGGCGACGGGCCCGCAGAACGCGGTCACCGCTCCGGCGAGCAGCGACGACCCGAGCAGCGTGGCCGCGCGGACGCGGCGCAGCCGCACGCCGAGGGTGTGGGCGTAGTTCTCGCCGAGCAGCAGCGCGTTGAGCGGTTTGACCGTCAGCAGCGCCACCAGCAGGCCTGCGCCGACGACGGGTGCGAAGAGGGCCAGGTGGCCGTTGGAGGTGCCGGCGAAGCTTCCCAGCGACCACATCCAGTTCTGGATTGCCCGCTGTGGCGCCGTCCAGGTCAGCAGGAGGCTGACCAGGGATCCGACGGCGCTGTTCAGGATGACGCCGATGACGAGCAGGGTGACGACAGAGCGCACCCACTGGGCGAGGACGCCCGGCCGGTGGAGCGGGTGCGACAATCGGCCCATGCACCGGTTGGGCGACTTGGCCGAGCACCGGATCATCGACGGTGACCGCGCGTGCGACGCGGTGGCCGCGATCGGGGACCGGGCCGACGTCTCCCGCTGGGCCGGTGTCTTCGCGATGCTCGGCGAGCCGGGCCGGCTGGCGATCCTGCTCGCGGTCCACCATGCCGGGCCGATCTCCGTCTCGGATCTCGCCGTCGCGGTCGGGATGAACGACGCGGCGGTCTCGCAGGCACTGCGACTGCTGCGCCATCAGCAGGCCGTCGTCTCCGAGCGTGATGGCCGGGTGATCCGCTACCGGCTCACGGACCCCGTCGTCGGTGAGCTGCTCACCCGGGTCCGTCCCGCACCCCAGCTCCATCACGGCTCCGCCGTAACCCACTGACCTTCCTCGCGCTCCGTGGGCGCGGTCGTCGGCACATCGTGAACGTCACGTCGGTCCCGTCATCTGCGTATCCGCATTGACGTGCAGGTGGGACGCCCGTACGCTTGCGGAGCTCCAGGACAATGATCGGAAGCCGGTGCGAATCCGGCGCGGTCGCGCCACTGTGAACGGTGACCTTCTCATCGGACGGTCGCCGTGAGTCAGGCCTGATGTTGTCCTGTCACCGACTCGGGACGCGCAATCCAGGGAGGTCGAGAAATGGCTGCACGCCTGATCATCTGATCGAACGCCGCTCTCCCGTGCGGCTCTCCGGAACGTGCCGCGCCAGGCCCCATGCGGGCCGCCGCAGTCTGCCGGTCTCCGGCCCGATGCCGTTGTTCACCAGCTGTCTGCCGTGCCGACGGATGGCCGGTTGTCGATTTCTGTTCCAGTCCTTTCTCTCCGGCGACCGCCGAATGAGGACGTGGCGAAAAACTCCCAGGCCGGTGGCCCGCGCGAAAATCCGACATTCTTCGTGTCTGGTCACCGAGTTTCCTGCGATTTCCCCTGCTCTGGATCACTGCTGCCACGCGCTCTCGGCGCCCTGACACCCGAGGAACCAATGACCACGCCGCCATTCCTGACCCGGACCTGCGATCCGCGCCGCCCGGACGGCTCCGGGGAATCCACGAACCACCGGCGAGGCGCGCCGCGTCGCGTCGCCCTGGCCGCGGTGACGGCACTGTCGCTGCTCTGCGCGGCACTGGTGGGTTGCAGCCCAAGCCCGACAACCGGTGAGCCGGCCGCGGCGAGTGGCACCCAGGCCGCCCGGCATGAGATCACAGTGGTCGACGACGCCGGCCGCGAGGTCGAGATCACCGTTCCGGTGCGCCGGGTCGTCGCGTTCAACACCTTCAACGTGGAGTTCATTCGCGCCGTCGGGGCCTTCGACGCGGTGGTCGGGCTGGACGAGGGCTCGGCGGGGAAGAACTACACCGGCTACTGGGGCGACTTCGACATCACGAAGACCGCGGGCAAAGGTCAGGCCGAACCCAACTACGAGCAGCTCGCGGCACTGAAGCCCGAAGTCGTCATCTTCCCCCGTAACGGAGCCTGGAAGGAAGCGGAAGGAAAGCTCGCGGCCTTCGGCGTCAAGACGTTGGTCATCACCGGCTGGGACCAGAACGACCACATCTTCAACGTCGACCTGATCGGGAAGATCTTCGACCGGCAGGAGCAGGCGGCGAAGCTCAACGCCTTCTACACGAAATACCGCGACCTGCTGACCGAGCGCCTCGCCGGTGTCACTCCCAGACGCGTCTACCTGGAGAACGACAAGGACTTCGCGTCGCCCGTTCCCGGTTCGGGCTGGCATGACATGGTGACGCTGGCCGGCGGCACGAACATCTTCGGCGACATCCGTTTCACCGACGCGGATTCGGCCCGGGGGTCGGTCCACCAGCTCGACATCGACCCCGAGGCCGTTCTCGACCGTGACCCGGAGCTGATCGTCCGCAACACCGGCCGCGGGTACGCCCTGGAGTCGGCGGGGGACCTGGCGGCGGAGCGCGCGAACCTGCTGGGCCGGGCCGGCTGGGACGGGATCACCGCCGTGCGCGACGGGCAGGTGTACGTCACCAGTTCCTTCCCGATGAACGCCTGCTCGAAGATCATCGGCTCGCTCTACCTCGCGAGCTGGCTGCACCCGGACAAGATGGCCGGCGTCGACCCCGACGCCGTGATGAAGGAGTGGATCGAGACCTACCAGGGCGTCCCGCTGCCCGACCCGGCCGCCTACCGCCTGCATGCCAGCGCCTGACCACGGCCCTGCGATGACCAGTGAAGCACTCACGGCCGGTTCCACCGAATCGGTGGAACCGGCCGGGCCGCCGGGAGAAGACCCCTTCCGCCTCGCCGGTCGCCGAGCCCGCCGCAAGATCCTCATTCTGGCCGCGGGGGCAGTGCTGCTGGCGGTGACCAGCGTCGCGGCGGTCTCGGTCGGCGCCAGCGGGGTATCGCTGCGCGACGTCGGCTGGGCGTTGTGGACGCGAACCTTCGGGATCACCATCGCGGCCGACGACCTCGCCACCCAGACCGTGGTGTGGGAGCTGCGCCTGCCGCGCATCGGGTTGGCCGTGGTCGCGGGGGCGGGCCTGGCCATCGCCGGAGTGGTGCTGCAGGGCCTGCTGCGCAACCCGATGGTCAGCCCGTTCACCCTGGGCATCTCCTCGGCCGCGGCGTTCGGCGCGTCCGTGACGATCCTGTTCGGCGACTCGACCGGGCGCGGTGACGTCACGATGGTGGCCGCCGCCCTCGCGGTGGCGCTGCTCTGCGCGGGCCTGCTGCTCGGCCTGTCCTGGCTGCGCGGCGCCTCGCCGGTCACCCTGATCCTGGTCGGGACGGCGCTGACCTACCTGTTCCAGGCACTCACCTCGACGATGCAGTACATCGCCAGCGAGAACCAACTGGCCGAGATCGTCCGGTGGAGCTTCGGCAGCGTCAACGCGGCGACCTGGGGCCAGGTCGCCGCGGTCGGGGTGCCGGTCGCTGTCGCGCTGGTGCTGCTCACAGGGCAGGCCGCCAACCTCAACGCGATCGCGTTCGCCGGCGACGACGCCGCGCGCAGCCTGGGCGTGGACGTCACCCGCACCCGACTGGTGTGCAGCCTGCTGGCGGTGATGCTGGCCGCGGTCATTGTCAGCTTCACCGGCGTGATCGGGTTCGTGGGGCTGGTCGCCCCGCACATCGCCCGGCTGATTGTCGGGGCCGATCATCGCTTCCTGCTGCCATTCGCCGCGATCGCCGGCGCCCTGCTGGTACTGGCCGCCGACACCGCCGGACGCACCCTGTTCGCCCCGGCCGTCATCCCGGTGGGGATCGTCGTCGCCTTCCTCGGAGCGCCGCTGTTCATCAACCTCGTCCTGACCCGCCGCAGGCAGTTCCTGTGAGCGCGCCGCCGGCTGAGAGCGCGAGGCCCGCGACCGCACCGTCGCCCACACTCGACATCCGCGGCGCGTGTTTCGCCTACGGGCGGCGGACGGTGCTCACCGACCTGGACCTCACCGTGGCCAGGGGAACCGTCGTCGGCCTGCTCGGCCCGAACGGCAGCGGGAAGTCCACCCTCATCCGGGGCGTCTGCCGCGTCCACCGCCCGAAGGCGGGAACGTTCCGGCTCGGCGGAACCGACCTGCACCGGCTGGCGCCGCGGGAGCTCGCCCGGATCGCCGCGTACGTCCCGCAGGGCTCGCCCGGCCCGTTCGCCCTGACGGTCACCGAGGCCGTCATGCTGGGCCGCACCCCGCACACCCGGCTGCGGCCGTCGCGCGAGGACATCCGCAACGTTCGCGAGGCGATGGAACTGCTGGACCTCACCGCCCTCGCGGACCGGCATGTCGACGAGCTCTCCGGCGGCCAGGCGCAGCGGGTCGTCATCGCCCGCGCCCTCGCCCAGCAGCCGCGGGTGCTGCTGCTGGACGAGCCGACCAGCGCCCTCGACCTGCGCCACCAGGTGGAGACCCTGCACCTCGTGCACACCCTGGCCACCGAGCGGGCCCTCCATGTGCTGATGGCCATTCACGACCTGAACCTCGCGGCCCGTTTCTGCCACCAGGTCGCCCTGCTGCACAGCGGCCGCGTCCTGACCACCGGCGCACCGGCCGACGTCTACCGCGCCGATCTGCTGGAACGGGTCTACGGCCTGCCGGTGGAGGTCAGCCGCCACGACGGTGTGCCCGAGGTCCGGCCCCGTCTGCCCGAGACACGGCGGGCGGGGTCGTAGCGGGTGACGCCCGGGGCGTGGTGAGGATCCGGTAGGCCGGGCGCAGCACCTCGCGCAGATCGCCGAACGGTTCCACGACCAGCGGCCCGCACAGGTCCAGCAGGATGTCGGGACGTCCCGCGGGCCCGCTCCGGTCAGCCGTGCCGTCGCGGCGGCCTACGGGGCCCGGCGATGTCCAGCTGGCCGGGTCCGGAGCCGTCCGGTGAGGATCCGGCGACGTCCAGAACCTGGCCGGGTCGGTCGGCGGCGCCGTGGCTGGCTGGACGTCGCCGGTCGCGGGGGCGGGGGAGCGTGGGCGAAGGTGCCGGATCTCGGCGAGCAGCGCGTCGCGTTCCCGGCCGCGCAGGGCGAGCAGCGTGAACGGGTCGGTGTTGATCGTTTCGGCGAGCTGGTGGCAGGCCGCGACGAGGTGGGCACACGGCCGCTGCCAGTCGGTGCAGGTGCAGTCCATCGCCAGGTCGTCGGCGCGCCGCGGGAACAGGGTGAGCCCGCGGGCGGCGAACATGTCCTCGATGTCCGCGGGCAGGGAGCCGGCCAGCAGTGCGGCGGCGTGCCGGGCCTGGGCGGCCAGAGCGCCCGCGGCTTGGCTCCAGGCGTCGTCGCCGAAGGTCCGGACGGCAAGCCGGGGCTTGTGCAGGTTCTCGCCGCGGTCGCGGACCATGGCGACGACGAGGTTGCCGGTGCGCCGCACGTTCAGGACCGCCTCGGTGCGGGCCAGGGCACGGCCGGCGCGCAGCGGCTCGGGCAGGGTCATGCCCTCGATCAGCTCGAGGAACTGTGCGGACCACCAGGCCCGGTGGCTCCGCTCCCGGTCCCGGCTCCGGTCCCGCTGGCCGCGGGTGGGCGGCTCAGCCATCGACGGCGTCGGGGGCGAGGGTGACGAGGTCCCGCAGCTCGTCGGTGGAGAGCGTGGCCAGCCAGCTCTCCCCACCGCCGACGACGGTGCGGGCCAGCGCGGCCTTGTCAGTGAGGATGCGGTCGATCCTCTCCTCCAGGGTGCCCATGCACAGCAGGGTGCGGACCCACACGTCGCGACGCTGCCCGATGCGATGGGCGCGGTCGGTGGCCTGCGCCTCGGCCGCCGGGTTCCACCACCGGTCGATGTGGATGACGTGGTTCGCCGCGGTCAGGTTGATGCCGTTGCCGCCGGCTTTCAGGGAGAGGAGGAAGACCCCGGGCCCGGAGCTGGTCTGGAAGCGTTCGACCAGGGCGTCGCGCTCGGCGGCGCGCAGACCGCCGTGCAGGAAGGACACCTCCACCCCGAGCCGGGCGGACAGGTGCGGTGCGAGCATCGCCCCGAACCGGGCGAACTGGGTGAAGCACAGCGCGCGCTCGCCGTCCGCGACGATGCCGGTGAGCAGATCCTCCAGCCGGGCGAGCTTTCCGGAGCGGCCGGGCAGCGCCGAGGAGTCGCCGAGCAGGTGGGCCGGGTGGTTGCAGACCTGCTTGAGCCGGGTCATCGCGGCCAGCACCACGCCGTTGCGCCGCATGGTGGCGGACGGGTCCCGCAGCCGCTCCATCATGTCGTCGACGACCGCCCGGTACAGCGAGGCCTGCTCCGGGGTCAGGGTACACAGCTGGCGCAGTTCCACCTTGGACGGCAGGTCGCGCAGCACCGCCGGGTCGGTCTTCACCCGGCGCAGCACGACCGGGTGGATCCGTCGGCGCAGCCGGGCGGTCGCCTCCGGGTCGGCGTACCGCTCGATCGGCACCGCGTAGCGGGCGCGGAACGCGGCGGCCGAGCCGAGCAGACCCGGGTTCACCGCGTGCATGATCGACCACAGGTCGCCGAGGCGGTTCTCGACCGGCGTCCCGGTCAGCGCGACCCGGTGCCGGGCGGTCAGCTGGCGGACGGCGCGGGCCTGCGCGGTCGCCGCGTTCTTGATCTGCTGCGCCTCGTCGAGGACGAGCCGCTCCCAGCCGACCGCGCGGAACGCCTCGATGTCGCAGACGAGCCGTGGATAGGTGGTGAGGACGAGGTCATGCCCGGACGCGGCCTCGGCGACACCCGGGCCGTCCGGCGGGACGGCCGCGTGGTGGGCGTGAACGGTCAGACCGGGGGCGACCCGCGCCGTCTCACGCCGCCAGTTCCCCAGCACCGAGGTCGGGCAGACGACGAGGGTCGCCCCGCGGCGGGCGGCGGCCCGGGTTCGCAGCTCCAGGGCGAGCACCTGGATGGTCTTGCCCAGGCCCATGTCGTCGGCGAGGACCGCGCCGAGGCCGAGCCGGTCCAGCAGCGCGAGCCAGGTCAGTCCCTGCACCTGGTAGGGACGCAGCCGCACTCCCAGCCCAGCCGGCGGTTCGACGGGTTCCATCCGCGACACTGCCCCGGACCCCTCACCCGGCCGAGGTTCGCCCGGCGGGCCGTCCGGGCCGGCGAGCAGCGCGCCGAGCCAGCCGTCCGCCACCACCTCGACGTCCGCGCCGGCCTGGTCCGCGCCGGTCTGGTCGGGGCCGAGACCCGCGGGGCCGAGTCCCGCGTGGGCGAGAACCTCGCCGACGGTCATCCGGCCGCCGCCCGTCTGGCGGGCCAGGTCCAGGTCGGCGAGCTGGCCGGGGTCCACCCGGGTCCATCTGCCGCGCAGCCGCACGAGGCCGGCCCTGGCCTTCGCGAGACGTTCGAGCTCGACGCGGCTCAGCTCGACACCGCCGAGGCTGACGGCCCAGCGGTAGTCGACGATCCGCGCGAGATCCGTCGTGACGTCCCGCAGGATCGGCGTCACCGGGTCCACCGCGCGGACGGTGAGGCGGGCCGTCGGCCGGGCCGGGCGCACCCACCAGGACGGCACCAGCACCCCGAAGCCCTCCTGCTCCAGGGCACCGGCGAGCTCCAGGAACCGCTGCGCCCGCGCCAGGTCGAGATCGAGGCTCGCCGGCCGGGCCTCCCGCAGAGCCCGGTCGAGGTCCGGCCAGACCGCGACGGCCCGGCCGAGCCCGGCGAGCAGCGCCTCCTCGGCATCGGTGGTCCACCCGGCGGGGCCGGCGGGCCCCGTGGGCCGGCGCCGCCAGATCTGGCCCGCAGGTATCTGAACGCCGGGGTCGTCGACCGCCTGCAGCAGGAAGTCGACCCGCCAGGCGTCGTCGTCGCCCGGGGATCCCCGCGACAGCGCTCCCGGCTCGGTCAGCCGGAAGCACACCCGCAGCGCGGACGTCCACCCGCCGTCCGCCCGCCACGTCTCGACCTTCGCGGCGAGCTCGCGGGCCGCAGTGCCGGTGGCGGTGAAACGGGGAGCGCCGTGGGTCCCATCCGTCCCACCCGAGCCGTCGGAGTCATCCGTCCCACCCGAGCCGTCGGAGTCATCCGTCCTGTCGGCGCCGTCGAGCGCGGCCAGCCAGCCGGCCGCCGCCCGCGCCGCCGCCGTCCGGCGCGGCCCCGGGACCCCGAGGCGGCGGCCGGATTCCCGCAGCCGCCGGCGGACATGCGTCTCCACCCGGTGATCAAGCGCGGCACCCAGCGTCGTGACCGCGTCGTTCCAGGACTCCCCCCCGCCGCGGTCGGGGCGGCGGCCCGGAACGCGGGTGGCATGGCCGCGACCAGCTCGTCAAACCGTGCGGCGTCCGGCCCGGTCAGGACGGGCGACCAGCGGGCCAGGGGCCGCGCGCCGTCCCACCCGACCGCGGGAAGCACCCGGCCGCGGTCGACCAGCTCCGCCCCGAAGGCGTCGACGGCCAGCAGGAACCCCGCGGACGCCCCGAGCCGGACCCCCTCCCCGGGCTCCCACCATGGGCCGCAGGCGGGCGAGAGGCCCAGACAGATCGTGTCGACCTGCCACGTCCGCAGAGCCGGGCCTTGGGCCTGCGCGTCGTGTTCCGTCCCGGCGGTGCTCCGCGCTCGTGGACCGGCCGAGCCGGCGATCGCGGTGGTGAGGGTGGCCGCCAGTTCCGGTGACGCCAGCGGTGCGCCACTGGTCAGGCTCGGCAGGAGCACGGCGAGGCGCCCGGACGCGGTGGGCCGGGCCGCCGCGAGCGGCGCCAGGTCCGAGGCCATCGCGGCGAAGGGGTGCGCAGACGGGTCCGCGGCGGTCTCCTGCGGGGGCCGTCCAAACCGGCGCGTGTCCTCCGCCCACAGCACCGGCAGGCCCGAAGGCGTGCAGACGCCGTGCACGACCAGCATCACCACTCCCCAGGGGCCACCACCCGGATTCGGGTGTCTCCACACCGGCTCGCCCCGGAGCCTACGCGGGAACACGCAGGCTCCGGGGCGAGGGAGGGCCTGCGGGGCGGCCAGCGCGGGCCGCCCCGCGGGCGTCCGAAGCGGAAGATCCCGTGGGCGTCAGCCGAGCGTGGTCGGGGAGTTTGTAGAGCCGGGCGCGGGTCTGCATCCGGTCGACCACACCGGCCTGGGTGCCGTCGGCGAGGATGGTCCGCAGGCCGTCCTCCACCGCGCCCATGGCGAGGCGCAGCAGGGTCACCGGGTAGATGACCATGTTCACGCCGGCCGGCCGGAGCGCCTCGAGTGCGTGTCGGACTGAGCACGATCTGACTATGATTCCGGAACTGTGATCTGGGCCGCGACGCCGGTCGGGCGGGGCGCGCGTGCCTCGGCTGTTTCCGTGCTGGCCGTCGTGCTGGCGGTCGTCGCCCATGTGGCGGCCTGCGACCGGCTGCCGAGCCTGCCGGTCACCGCCTGCGGGAGCCTGCTGGCGCTGCGGGTTTGCTGGGGCAACACCGGGCGCCGGATGGCGCCGCCGCGCCTCGGCGGCCTGGTGCTGGGCGTCCAGGCAGGTCTGCACCTCGGCTTCGCCATGACGGAGCCGGCGCACGGCACCCATCGCGGCCTGCCCGCTCACGGTTCCATGACGATGCCGACGGGCGCCCTGGACTCGGCCGGCATCGACCTGCTGCCCGGTGGGGCGCGGATGGCTCTCCTGCATCTGGCGGCGGCGCTCGTCCTGGCCTGGTGGCTCTCCGTGGGAGAGCGGCTGCTGTGGCGGGCCGCGCGCGGGGCGGCGGCCGTGGCCCGCCGGGCGGCGGGCCGCCTGCGTCGTCGTCGCACTCACGGGCTCTGCCCACTGCCGGTCCTGGCCGTCGCGCGGCAGCGCCGGCCGGCGGCGGACCGGGCGCCGCACCTCGTTCAGCTGGTTCATCTCGTCGTCCGCAGGGGACCTCCGGACCCCCGTCCGGCCTGAGCCGCACCCGGCGCCGTCCCGTCGATCACTGGTGGGACGGCTGATCCGTCGTGCCGCGATCCGGCCCGGCATCGCCGTTCCGCCTTCGACGCGGGACGGATCCGACCACCACCGCCACCGCTGCGGACGCACGCGCCGACGCCGACGCGCTCACAGTCGCGGACGCGTGCGCGCGCCGATCGCGACGCGGTGCGGCTACCTCATGCCTCGACACGCATGTTCGGAGAGCCCTGTGACCACGCTCGACAAGTCGGGGTCATCCCCCGATGACGCGGCAACCGACACCGCGCACATGAAAGATCTCCCTGAGTCCCACACCGCTGACACCCACACCCTCGACGTCCCCGAGCCTCGCCGGCCGGAATCGGAGGGCGTCTCCCCGCCGGTCGGACGGACCATCGGCGGATGGCGGCCACTGCTGCTGCGGCTGCACTTCTACGCCGGGGTGCTGGTGGCGCCGTTCCTGGCGATCGCCGCGCTGACCGGCCTCGCGTACACGCTCACCCCGCAGCTCGACCGGCTGGTTTACGCCGACGAGCTCTACGTCGAGGAGGTCGGCACCACGCCGCGGCCCCTCGCCGAACAGATCAGCGCGGCCCTCGCCGCGCATCCCGAGGGCACCTTCGGCTCGGTACTCACCGGCGACGCACCGGACAGGACCACCCGGGTGGTCCTGTCCGTCCCCGGGCTGGGGGACCGGCAGCGCACCGTCTACGTCGATCCCTACACCGGCCGGGTGCAGGGCGCCCTGACCACCTGGTGGGGCAGCACTCCACTGACCACCTGGCTGGACGACCTGCACCGCAACCTGCATCTCGGTGCGTTCGGCCGGCACTACTCAGAGACCGCCGCGAGCTGGCTGTGGATCGTCGCGCTCGGTGGCCTCGTGCTCTGGCTGGCCCGCCGCCGCCAGGCCCTCGGGGCCAGCCAGGCCAGCCAGGCCAGCGAGACCAGCCAGGCCCGGCGGGCCCGGCGGATGCGCGCGGTTCTGCTGCCCGACCTGACCGCCCGTGGCCGGCGGCGCACCCTGGGCTGGCACGGCAGCCTCGGGGTGTGGCTGCTCGTGGGGCTGCTCTTCCTCTCCGCGACCGGGCTGACCTGGTCCCGCTACGCCGGCGAGCACTTCTCCCGGGTGCTGGACGCGGCAGACAGTCACATGCCCAGCCTCGACACCACCCTGCCCCAGGCGGCCTCCACCACCACCACCGGCGGCGGGGGCGGGGCGCATCAGGGGCACGCGGTGGACGGTCCCGGCACGACCGATGCCGGCACGACCGATGCCGGCACGACCGATGCCGGCACGACCGATGCCGGCACGACCGATGCCGGCGCGACTGATGCCGGTGCCGTGGCGTCCTCGGTGGCGGAACCGGTCGACCGGGTCGTCTCGGCGGCCCGCGCGGCGGGCCTGGACGGGCCCATCGAGGTCACCCCGGCTACCGACACCGCGACCGCATGGTCGGCGGCACAGACCGACGGCCGCTGGCCGGTGCGCTTCGACCAGGTCGCGGTCAACCCGGTGGACGGCCGCGTCGTCAACGAGGTGCGCTGGGAGGACTGGCCGCTGCTCGCACAGCTGACCAAGCTGGGCGTCAGGGCGCACATGGGCGAGCTGTTCGGCGTCGCGAACCAGATCCTGCTGGCAGGTCTCGCGCTCGGACTGCTCTGCATGATCGTCTGGGGCTACCGGATGTGGTGGCAGCGCCGCCCCTCCCGCGGCGATCGGGCGGGCATCGTCGGCCCGCCGCCCGCCCGTGGCGCCTGGCGGCGGCTGCCGAAACCGGCGCTGGCCGCACTGATCCTGATCACGGCGGCCGTCGGGTGGGCGCCTGTGCTCGGGGTGACGCTGCTCGTCTTCCTGCTGCTCGACCTCACCGCCGGGCTGCTGGCGAGGCGACGGAGGAAACCCGCACGCGGCGCCTCCGCCTGACGGACATCACAGGAGGAGCGGGGAGGGGCCCGCACCCGTCGCGATTCGGGTGTCGGGCCTCAGCCGTCTCCGGAGCGGCGGCGGAAGATCGAGGGAACGGGGCGTGATGCCCGCACACCGCCGCTGAGCGCCTTCTGCGCCGCCTGACGATGCTCGTCCGTCAGTCGATCGAGGTAGAGCGTTCCGTTCAGGTGGTCGGTCTCGTGCTGAAGGCAGCGGGCCAGCAGGCCGCTTCCGGTGTAGGAGACGGCCGCGCCGGTGGCGTCGAACCCGCGGACGGTGGCCGTCGCCGACCGGGGGGTCGGATACGCGAGGCCGGGGACCGACAGACAGCCCTCCGAACCGTCCTGCCCGACGGCGCCGGTCTCCAGCTCCGGGTTCACGACGACCAGGGGCTCCCGGCTGGAACGCGGGTCGTCGCTGTCGTACTCGGTGTCGAAGACGAAGACCCGCAGGCCGACGCCGATCTGCGGGGCGGCCAGCCCGACTCCGGGGGCGTCGTACATCGTCTCGATCATGTTGTCGACCAGGCGGCGCAGGGCGTCGTCGAAGACGGTGACGGGCTCGGCCGGGGTGCGCAGGACCGGGTCGCCGAGGGTGCGGATGGGCAACAACGTCATGCGACAATGTTGCATGTGAAGGCGGCTGGGGGAGCGATGGGGGCACGGTGGGTGGCATGTCACCCGTCACCGGGGTGTCGGTGTGGCCGTCGGCAGCACGGTTGCGTGCGGGGCGGTTCCCGGTGACAGGCGGCGGTGTCGTCCCCGGTGGCGGTGTCCGTGGTGCGGGCGTGCCCGGCTCCGCGGCGGTGGATGCCGACGGCGGCCCGATCGACGCGGGTATCGCGGTGCTGCGGCGGCGCGGGGAGCGGGTGACCTCCGCCCGTCGGGCGGTCCTCGAGATCCTGAGCGCGGCCTCGGAGCATCTGTCCGCCGAGGAGGTGTTCGGCCGGGCCCTGGCGGTCTCGCCGGGCCTGCACCGCACCACCGTGTACCGGGCCCTGGAACGGCTCGGTGAGCTGGGTCTGGTCACTCATGTGCACACCGACCACGGCCCGGCCTTCTACCACCTGTCCGCTCCGCTGACCGGCGCCCCGCACCTGCACGTCCGCTGCCGGGCCTGCGAGCGGATCGTGGACGTCCCGGCCGACGTGCTCGATGACGCCGCGCGCCGGCTGCGTGACGGCGCGGGCTTCCTCCTGCTGGCCGACCACACGGCGCTGGCCGGGCTGTGCTCCGACTGCCTGGACCGCAACGCCGACGCCGACGTCGACCGGGACGTCGACGCGGGTAGCCCGGCTGGGTGACGCGGCCAGACCGGGTGACGCGGCCGGTCGACGTCGGTCAGACCGAGGACGCGGCGGTGGCTACGGCGAGGTAGCGGTCGGCGAGGTCGTGGATCTGTTCCACCTGCCAGCCGCCGGCGGCGAGCAGGGCGGCGAGCCGGCCCGGGGCCAGGAGATGGTCACGCGCGTCGAGTCCGTCATGTACCCGGACGAGCTGGCGCCGAGACAGCGGGTGGAAGACCGCCAGCCTCGCCTTCGGTCGGCAGACCCTACGGAACTCGGTCACGGCCAGCGCTGGATCCCGCAGATGTGGCAGCAGGCCGCCGGCGAACACGACGTCCGTGCATCTGTCGGCGACCGGCAGGGCGCAGGCGTCGGCGAGGAGCAGATGCGCCAGCCGGTCGCGGCCAAGCCGGGCGGCGGTGCGCAGCATCGGCTCGGTGACGTCCACCCCCACCAGCCGGCCGCCGGGTCCGGTGGCCGCGCGCAGGGCGGGCTGGGCCCGGCCGGTGCCGCAGCCGACGTCGAGCACGACGTCGCCGGGCCGGACGCCGATGAGTGGCACGGCCCAGGCGATCAGTGCTTCGTCGGGCTGGCCCTCCTGCTCCCAGGTCTCGGCGAGCGGGCCGAAGAAGCGTCGGGTGGCGGCGATGTCATCGGTGATCGACATGGGATGGGGGCTCCGGTGCGCTGATGGTCATCAGTGCGAGCGTAGCCTCAGATGCAACAAGGTTGCAGGAGAAAAGGGGCACCGCCGGGCGGGGACCGAAGGCCCGCGGCGCGAACCCGGAGGGAAGGGGAATCGATGGCGGTGGTGCTCGGCATCGAGACGTCCTGCGACGAGACCGGAGCCGCACTGGTGCGCGACGGAGTCCTGCTCGGTGAGGCGCTGTCGTCGAGCATGGACCGGCACGCACGGTACGGCGGCGTCGTGCCGGAGATCGCCGCGCGGGCGCATGTGGAGTTCCTCGTGCCGTGCGTCGACCGCGCGCTCGCGGCCGCCGGGCTGGGCAGCTCGGCGGTGGACGCGGTCGCGGTCACCGCCGGTCCCGGTCTCGCGACCGCCCTGCACACCGGCGTCGCCGCGGCGAAGGCGTACGCACTCGCGCTGGATGTCCCGCTCTACGGCGTCCACCACCTCGCCGGGCACATCGCGGCGGACGTCGTCGACGCCGGTCCACTGCCGAACCCGCTGGTCGCGCTGATCGTCTCCGGCGGTCACACGTCGCTGCTGCTGGTGAGAGACCTCGCCCGCGACCCGATCATCCATCTCGGCGACACGCTCGACGACGCCGCCGGCGAATGCTTCGACAAGGTCGCCCGTGCCCTGGGCCTGCCCTATCCGGGTGGGCCGGCGCTCGACCGCGCCGCCCACGGCGGTGACGCCGGTGCGGTGGCCTTCCCGCGTCCCCTGACCGGTCGTGCGGACGCGCCCTACACCTTCTCCTTCTCCGGGCTGAAGACGGCGGTGGCCCGGTGGTCCGAGCGCCAGGCGTCGGCCGCAGGTGTGGCGGCGGTGCCGTTGCGCGACGTCGCGGCGTCCTTCCAGGAGGCGGTCGCGGACGTTCTCACCGCCAAGGCACTGCGGGCCTGCGCCGAGCATGGCGTGGGTGACCTGCTGGTGGTCGGCGGGGTGGCCGCGAACAGCCGGCTGCGTGCGCTGGCCGCGCAGCGGTGCGCGGCAGCGGGGGTGCGACTGCGGGTGCCCGCACTCCGCCGCTGCACCGACAACGGGGTCATGATCGCCGCCCTGGGGGACCTGCTCGTCCGGGCCGGCGTCCCGTCGTCGCCGATGGATCTGTCCGCGTGCCCCGAGGTGTTCCTGACCGGCGCCATGATTGAGCCGGTGCCGCTACCGGTGCTCGCCGGGGGTTGAGACCACGCCCGCCGGGCACCACGCCCGCCGGTGAGACGACGCCCACCTGGTGGAACCGGGCTCGTTGGTACGCGGGGGCGGCAGGCTCAGACGGAGCCGGCCCGGCCGACGCTCTGCGGCCGCCGTTGGATGGCACGGTCATCGGCCCGGGTCGGCTGACGCAGGCTGTCCAGATCAGCCAGGTCGACCGCCGGGGTGGCGGCGACACGGCACACGACCGCGCGCAGCAGGTTCGGGTGGCCGGGATGGTCCGCGGTGCCGGCGCCGTATCCGATCGCCTCCACGGTCATCCGCGGTGGGAACACCCGCGCGGCTGCTGCGGCGGTGTCGGCCTGGCAGGTCGCCGCGATGATCGCCATTCCGGTTGGCGTGAGGCGCTCGGCGGCGATCTCTCCCGGCGAGGCCGGGATGCCGGTCCGGCGCAGCAGCTCGGTCACGGCCGGGGCGGGCACCGGCAGCACACCGTGGGCAGTGGACACCGTCCCGAAACCGGTGACGACACCCGAGCAGTAGCCGCGCGTCACCCCCAGCGCGTCCAGCGCCGCCGCGGTGCCCACCACGTCGACGATCGCGTCGAGCGCGCCGACCTCGTGGAAGTGCACCCGTTCGACGTCGATCCGGTGGACGTGCGCCTCAGCCTCGGCGAGCACGGCGAAGATCCGCAGTGCCCAGGCCCGGACGCCCGGGGCGAGCGGCGCGGTGGCCAGATGCTCGCGGATCCACCCGTAGTGGCGGTGCGCCGGGCCCGGCTGCACCCGCACCCTGGCGAAGGTGCCCGCGAGGCCCGCGCGCTTCGCCGGCTCCACGCTCAGCGACCATCCATCCAGCCCGAGCGCGTCGAGCTGCCCGCGCACGAACTCCAGCGGCGCGCCGGCGTCGAGGAGCGCGCCGAGGGCCATGTCACCAGCGGCTCCCGCGGCGGCGTCCCACCGGACAGCCAGCCCCGTGTCCTGCTTCATGGTCGTCACAGATGCGATTCTGTCGCATCTGGATCGGCGCCTGTTGTCCGACCCGTCGGCGGCGTCGTCCACGTCCCGTCGTTCCAGGCGAAAAGTCCGGACCGGTCAGATCCGGAAGTTGAAGATGTTGGTGTCGAAGCTGTTGTAGGCGGGGTAGTCCAGCAGTTCGTAGAGCCGGGCACGGGTCTGCATGCGGTCGACGAGGCCGGCCTGGGTGCCGTCGGCGAGCAGCCGGCGCAGGCCGTCCTCGACGGCGCCCATGGCGAGGCGCAGCAGGGTGACGGGGTAGATGACCAGGTTCACGCCGGCCGAGTGCAGGGTGTCGGCGGTGAGCAGCTCGCTTTTGCCGAACTCGGTCATGTTGGCGAGGATCGGCACGTCGACAGCCCGCCGGACGGCTTCGAACTCGGCCGCGTCGGCCATCGCCTCGGGGAAGATCATGTCGGCCCCGGCGTCGACGTAGGCGCGGGCCCGTTCGATGGCGCCGTCGAGGCCCTCGAGCGCGCGGGCGTCGGTGCGGGCGCAGAGGACGAAGTTCTCGTCGCGGCGGGCGGCGACGGCCGCTCCGATGCGCCGGACCATCTCGGCGATGGGCACGACCGCCTTGCCGTCGAGGTGCCCGCATCGTTTCGGGTTGACCTGGTCTTCCAGGTGGCAGCCGGCGAGACCGGCGTCCTCCAGGGTCTGGACGGTGCGGGCGACGCTCATCGGCTCGCCGAAGCCAGTGTCGGCGTCGACGAGGGTGGGCAGGTCGGTGACCCGGGCGATCTGCCCGGCCCGGCTGGCGACCTCGGTGAGGGTGGTCAGGCCGATGTCGGGCAGCGCGAGATCGGCGGAGAGCACCGCGCCGGAGACGTAGACGCCGTCGAAGCCGAGCTCGGTGATGAGCACCGCGCTCAGTGGGTTGAACGCGCCGGGGAACCGCAGCAGCTCACCGGAGTGCAGCGCCTCGCGTAGCGCGGCCCGGCGGGCATGGGCGGGCGTTCTCGCGTGCAGCATCGGTCGGAGATCTCCCTTGCCTGGTGGAACCGTGGCTGGCCGCTGGAACTGCCGCTAGAAGATTCCCTCGGTGCCACTCGCGGTCAGCGGCGGCTGCGGGGTGATGGTGAGCCCGGCGAGCTCGTCGGGCCGTAGTTCGGGCAGCCGGACGGCGGTGTCGAGGAACCGGTCCTGCTCCGCGGCCGGGAGGACCCCCTCGGCGAGGCGGCGGAACTTGCCGATGTAGGAGTCCCGGCCGAACGGGCGGGCGCCGAGCGGGTGCGCGTCGGCGACGGCGATCTCGTCGGTGATCGTCGTCCCGTCGACCAGCTCGACGACGACCCGGGCGCCGAACGCCTTCTCGGCCGGGTCAGGGGAGTGGTAGCGCCGGGTCCACTCCTCGTCCTCCACGGTGGTGATCTTCCGCCACAGCTCGACGGTGTCGGGCCGGGTGGCCCGGTCGGGGGAGTAGGAGCGTTCGTGGTGCCAGTCGCCGTCCTGCAGGGCGACGGCGAAGATGTAGGGGATCGAGTGGTCGAGGGTCTCCCGGGTGGCCGTCGGGTCGTACTTCTGCGGGTCGTTCGCGCCCGAGCCGATCACGTTGTGCGTGTGGTGGCTGGTGTGCAGCACGATCGCGCTGACCCGGGAGAAGTCGCCGATGGCCGGGCCGAGGCGGCGGGCGAGGTCGATGAGCGCCTGGCTCTGGTACTCGGCCGAGTGCTCCTTGGTGTACGTCTCCAGGATGGCGCGCCTGGCCTCGCCCGGTGCGGGCAGTGAGACGGTGTAGTCGGCCCCGGGCCCGCCCAGCAGCCAGGCGATGAAACCGTCCTCGCCCTCGTAGGCCGGAGCGGGCGCCCCCTCGCCGCGCATCGCCCTGTCGACGGCCTCCACCGCCAGCTTGCCGGCGAACGCGGGGGCGTACGCCTTCCACGACGAGATCGTGCCCTTGCGGGACTGCCGCGTCGTCGTCGTGGTGTGCAGCGCCTGCCCGACTGCCTGACAGATCGTCTCCGCCGGCAGGCCGAGCAGGGCGCCGATTCCGGCCGCGGCGGACGGGCCCAGATGGGCGATGTGGTCGATCCGGTGCTCGTGCAGACAGATCCCCCGGACGAGCGCGACCTGGATCTCGTAGCCCGCGGCGATCCCGCGCACGAGCGCCCGGCCGTCGAGGCCGAGATGCTGGGCGACCGCAAGGACGGGCGGGATGTTGTCGCCGGGGTGGGAGTAGTCCGCGGCAAGGTAGGTGTCGTGGAAGTCCAGCTCGCGCACCGCGACACCGTTCGCCCACGCCGCCCACTCGGGGGAGACCCGGTCCCGCGCAGGCAGGCCGAAGACAGTGGCTCCATCCCGACCGGGAGCGGGGGCGTGGCGCAGTGCCTGGTCCCGGGCGGCGACCACCGGCCTGCGGGCCAGCGAGGCGGCGGCGACCCCCGCGTTGTCGATGACCCGGTTGATCACCATCTCGGCGACGTCGCCGTCCACCGCCACCGGGTCGGCGGCGACCGCCGCGATCTTCCACGCGAGCTGCTCCTGCGACGCGAGCCGCTCCGCGCTGCGATACACCCGGACCTGGTGGTCGATCATGCGCCGCTGCCTTCTTCCGGGTCGTCGAGCCCCCAGCCTGTGATCGACACTGAGGGTGTGGTCCAGACGAGGATCGCAGCCGAACCGGTCAGGGCCTCGTCCAGCGTCGCGGACGTCTCCCTCTTCATCAGCTCGTGGAGCCCGCGCGGAAGCCGCGGATCGGCGGGCCGAGTGTGCTCGGCGCGGAGCGGAGCTGCGCCCGTAGTACCGCATCTGGTCGGGAGCGACGGTAAAGTTGATCTCCTGCCAGGAATCGTTAGGGAGCCACCTCTTGTCCGAACGGACTATTGCCCGCTCCGCTTCCGACAGGTCACGAGGCTTTCCAGCTCGCCGTCTGGTCATCGGCGTACTTTCGGCGCTCCTGGCGGTGTTTCTCGTCGGCGCCGCCATCTTCGCTGTCTGGTGTCGCGCGAGCTTCCATGTCTGGCCGTGGTCGTCGAGCCTGCCGGACCGGGTGACCTACTGCGGCCGCACCTACCTCGGCCCGGGTGATCCGGTCACCTGGACCGAGGCGGAAGCGTTCGAGAACGGGGCCATCCGGAAGGTCGGCCACTACGGGTTCGGCGCTCTCGGCTGGTCCATCTACGCGAACCCCCTGTCAGAACAGGCCCGGACGAGGGGAAACTCGCCACTTCCCTGCGCGATGGGGGTTTATCTGCGGACTGACGACGACCGGGTCGTGGCCTACACTCTCAGCGGCGGGCCGTGAGCCGGCGCCCGTAACGCCCTCCACCCGGCCCGTAGCCGGAGCGCGAGGAGCTGAGGATTCTGGTCGCGCCAGAGCCCGTCGAAAAGTCCGAGCCCGGACTGCCGTGCTGCTGGGCACGGATTGAGGAACGCCGTCGTCGGAACGACCAAAATCCCATGATCTTCGAGCGGTGACCTCGGGTAACCGTTGCGGCTAGACAAGACATGAGGATCCGGGTCGTCATTACGACGAAAATCCCATGATCTTCGAGTGGTGCCCCGTGGTGGGTGCGCTCTCGGCATCATGTCTGGTCGAGGCATCGTCGGCTACCCGGCCTTGTGGGCCCGCAGGTAATCGGCTAAAGTCGCTCCCGGTGTGCCGGGAAGTCTGGTCGGCGAAGCGTTCTGTGTTGTCCGCTGCCGTGTTGTGCCGACTTCCCCGGGGGCATATGGAATTCTTCGACGTCGCGCCCGTCTCCCATCGGAGTTCCGGGCCTTCCCACCTCTCGTGCCGGCGGTGACTCAACCGTCGTGCCGGCGCGTTCGATCTGAACTTTCCGAAAGAGGATTCCATGCCCCGCCCGGTTCTCTCATGAGCGCAGTTCCGCGGCCGGTAACCCACGCCCGAGCCGATGGCGACGCGTCTCTGGCCATGTTTGGCTGGGCAGCCATCCTGTGGCTGTTCTCCGCGATCGCCCAGGTGCTGCTGGACCTGCTCTTCATCGTTCTGACACTCATGATCCGTGACGTGTTCCTCGGTATCGCGGTGGCCGCCAGCGTGCTGATCGCAGTACTGGTACCGGTTGTCGGGTTCCTGCGGCCGCCAGGCCGGGCGGTGAGCACCGAGGACGAGCCCGAGCTCACCGCCCTGGTGCGCCGGGCCGCCGGCCAGATGGGCTTCGAGGCCCCGCTCGCGATCCGGCTCACGCCGATCCCCGTGGTGTGGGTTCGCCGTGGCCTCGGTGGGTGGTCGCCGACGCTGTTCGTGGGCTGGCCGCTGGTGCGCGGCCTGACCGAGCCCCAGCTGACAGCGGTGGTCGCCCGGGAGATCGCCCGGCACCAGGTGACCGGTCGGCGCCACGACCTGCTGGACGCCTCGCGTCACCGGGCCGCGCGCGCTCTCACCAGCCGGATCCCACCGCGCAGGGCGGCGGCCGCCGCCCTGCTGCGCGCGAGCTCGGAGTACCGCTGGCCGGTGGAGGCGGCGGCTGACGCTCGGGCGGCCGAGGCCCTGGGTGTCGCCGCGCTCGGTGCGGCCCTGACCAGAGCGACGCTGGTGGCGGGGGCTTTCGACCACCTCGGCGGGCGCTGGGTGGCGGTTCTCGCCCCGCGGTCGCGGTTCCCGGGGGATCTCTTCGAGGCGCTCGAGGAGGCCCTGGACGATCCGCATGTTGTTCGCCAGCTCTGGGCGGCGATCGCGACGGACGGCGCTGCGGATCCGTGGCTTACGAGCCCGTGGCCTCCCCTGCCGCCGCGGCTGGCGGCGCTCGGGGAAGCCGCCGGGCTGTCGGGCGGAGATGTCGCCCCCGCGCTCGGGGCCTCCGGAGGCGATCCGGTACACGTCCACCAGGCCGGAGAGCTTGACCGGTGGGCGCCCCGGGAGCTGTTCACCCGCTCCATGAACGATGTGCCTCGTCCCCTCCGCGTGCTGGACGACCCCGCCGAGGTGCTCATGCCGATCGACGAGGCGCGCACGACCCTGCGCAGGGCGACGCGCCGCGACACCGTGCCGGAGGCTGTGGCCGCCGCGGTCGACGCCCTGGAACCCGCGTCCATGCAGCGGCGAACCGGGGCCGCGGGAGCGGGCACGGATGAGGGCACGGACTGGCGCGACCTCGCCCGTCGCATCGACTCGTCGGTCAGCACCATTACGTGGCCAGGTCGGGACGCGGTGGCTCGGGCGGTCCTCGCCGGCTGTCTCGGCCAGGTGATCAGCGCGGACCTGCTCGATGCCGGCTGGACGTCGGCGAGCAGGTGGACGACAGCTGTGCTTGTCGCACCCGACGGCCGGACCGTCGATCTGCGCGAGCTGATCGACCAGGCCATGGAGACCGGCGACGCGACACCGATCCGGACCTTGGTCGCCGCGGGCGTCTCCGCCGCATCGCCCGGTGTGAAGGCGACACCGGGTGCGGAGGTGTGAACCGGCGCCGGCAGCGGAGAACGGCCAGAATGACTGTTCACGTGTGATCCGTGTCCGTGGCCGTGCACGCAGGAGGCGCTCGTGAGCTTCGAGCCTGACGTCATCGTGGTCGGCGCCGGCCTGGCGGGTCTGGTCGCCGCCTACGAGCTGACGAGCGCCGGCAGACGGGTGCTGGTGGTCGAGCAGGAGAACCGTAACAATCTGGGCGGGCAGGCGTTCTGGTCTCTCGGTGGGCTCTTCTTCGTGAACAGCCCCGAGCAGCGGCGCATCGGCATCCGCGACAGCCGCGAGCTCGCCTGGCAGGACTGGCTCGGTTCCGCCGCCTTCGATCGCCCCGCCGACGAGGACGCGTGGGGTCTGCGCTGGGCGCAGGCCTACGTCGACTGGGCAGCCACCGGAAAACGGCAGTACCTGCATGACCTGGGCCTGCGCACGCTGCCGATGGTGGGCTGGGCGGAGCGCGGCGACGGCTCGGCGACCGGGCACGGCAACTCCGTCCCGCGGTTTCACATCACCTGGGGCACCGGGCCGGGGGTCGTGGAGGTCTTCGCCAACCCGGTTCTGGCGGCGGAGAAGAAGGGGCTGGTCCGGTTCGCCTTCCGTCACCAGGTCGACGGGCTGCTCCTCGACGGCCCCGCTGTGGTCGGCGTCCGTGGCAGCGTGCTGGCGCCCGACGACGCCGCCCGTGGGGTCGCGTCGTCCCGGGCCGCGGTCGGGGAGTTCGAGCACCGGGCGTCGGCGGTGGTGGTGACGTCCGGCGGGATCGGGCACAACCATGAGCTCATGCGCCGCTACTGGCCGACCGAGCGGGTCGGCGCGGCTCCCGCGCACATGATCGCCGGTGTCCCCGCCCACGTCGACGGCCGCATGCTCGCCATCGCCGAGAGCGCCGGCGGGCGGGTCGTCAACCGGGACCGGATGTGGGCCTACACCGAGGGCATCCACAACTGGGATCCCATCTGGGCGGATCACGCCATCCGCATCCTGCCCGGGCCCTCGTCGGTGTGGTTCGACGCGGCCGGCCGGCGGCTGACCGGGATGTCCGGCGTGCCGGGAGCGGACTCGATCGGGGCGATGCGGCAGATCCTCGCCACCGGCCACGACTACTCCTGGTTCATCCTGACGCAGTCCATCATCGAGAAGGAGTTCGCGCTGTCGGGCTCCGAGCAGAACCCCGACATCACCGGCCGCGACATCGGGTTCCTGCTCCGCTCGCGCCTCGCGAAGGGCGCGCCCGGGCCGGTCGAGGCGTTCAAGCGGCACGGGGAGGACTTCGTCGTCGCCGACAGCCTGACGGAGCTGGTGGCCGCCATGAACCGGCTCGCCCGCGGGCCGCGGCTGGACCTGGCCGAGATCGAGCGGCAGATCGTCGCCCGCGACCGGGAGGTCGACAACCCGTTCAGCAAGGACGTCCAGATCATGGCGATCCACAACGGGCGCCGCCCCCGGCTCGACCGGTTCCTCCGGGTCGCGAAACCCCACCGGATCCTCGACCCCGCGCACGGCCCGCTGATCGGCGTCCGGCTGAACATCCTGTCCCGCAAGACACTCGGCGGCCTCCAGACCAACCTGGACTCCCAGGTCCTCGCCGCCGACGGCACCCCCGTACCCGGCCTGTACGCCGCTGGTGAGGTCGCCGGCTTCGGTGGTGGGGGCGTGCACGGCTACAACGCGCTGGAAGGCACGTTCCTCGGCGGCTGCATCTTCTCCGGGCGCGCCGCCGGCCGAGCCCTCAGCCGCGGCGAAGCCGGCCGGTCCCACCGAGATCGAAACGGAAAGTCCGCGACGTCGTGACCGCCGGGCGTCGAGGACGGACCCCTGGGTCACCCCGACGGCCCCGGTCTGGTCGCGGCCGACCCGCCACACCTGATATGGATATTTGATGCGAAACGTCGCTGTCGAGCCGTTCACGATCGAGGTGCCACAGCACGAACTGGACGAGCTGCGGCGGCGGGTTCTCGCGACTCGTTGGCCGGAGGAGATCCCCGGGTCCGGTTCGACGTACGGCGCGAACCTGGACGCGGTGCGCGGGCTCGCCCACTACTGGGCGGCCGGATACGACTGGCGCCGCCACGAGCGGGAGCTCAACGGCTTCCCCCAGTTCACCACGGTGATCGACGGCCAGAAGCTGCACTTCCTGCACGTCCGCTCACCGCACGCCGAGGCCCTGCCGCTGGTGCTCACGCACGGCTGGCCCGGTTCGGTCAGCGAGTTCGTGAAGGTCATCGAGCCGTTGGTGGACCCGGTGGGCACCGGCGGCGACCCGGCTGACGCGTTCCACGTCGTGGTTCCGTCCCTGCCGGGGTACGGGTTCTCGGGGCCGACGACGGAGGCCGGCTGGGATGTCCGCCGGACCGCGCAGGCCTTCGACGAGCTCATGGCCCGGCTCGGCTACGACCGCTACGGCGCGCAGGGCGGGGACTGGGGGTCCATGGTGACCCGGCATCTCGGTGCCCTCGCCCCGAAACGCGTCGTCGGCATGCACGTCAACATGCTGCCGGCGTTCCCGTCGGGCGCGCCCGACGACCTGGCCGATCTGACGCCGAACGAGGCCCGGCAGCGGGCCCGCGGCGAGGAGTACATGGCCGCCGGCCAGGGCTATCTGGCCATCCAGTCGAGCCGGCCGCAGACCCTGGCCTACGCCCTGCTGGACTCGCCGGTCGGGCTGCTGGCCTGGATCGCCGAGAAGTTCTGGGCCTGGACCGACCACGACGGTCGCTGGCAGGACGCGATCACTCCGGACGAGCTCCTCACCGACGTCAGCATCTACTGGTTTACCGGCACCGCCGGCAGCGCCGCCCGGATGTACTACGAGTCGATGTCGTCGCTGGCCGTACTCCCCCCGGCGACCCGGGAGGTGCCGCTGGGAGTCGCCAGCTTCCCGGCCGAGATCCTGCTGGGCAGGCGTCGATGGGTCGAGACGGACCACGACCTGCGGCAGTGGAGCGAGTTCGACCGCGGCGGGCATTTCGCCGCGCTGGAACAGCCCGATCTTCTGGTCTCCGACGTCCGGAAGTTCTTCCGGACGCTCAGATAGCAGGTCGGAGCACGAGAACACCGAGAACGCCAGGAACGTCAGGAACACCGAGAACACCGAGAACACCGAGAACGCGGAAGGCGCTGCGGGCGCTATTGCCGGCAGCCGCCGGTGGCGGTGTCGAGCAGGGCGAGGTTCACGGCGTTCGCCATGGCCCGGTAACCCTGCAGGTTGGGGTGGAGGTTGTCGACGGAGGCGTAGTCCGCGCGCAGGACCGCGGGATTCGCGGGATCACGCAGTGCCGCGTCGAAGTCGACCACACCGTCGGCTCGGGTCTGGCCACGGATCCAGGAGTTGACCCGCTGGCGGTGGTCCTCGCTGTTCGGCGCGAGGACGGTGCCGTCGACGAGCGCGTCGGAGGCCGGAAGCAGGGTGCCGAGCCAGATCTTCGCACCGGCCGCGTGGGTCCGCTCGATCAGCTGGAGGTAACCGGCGATGATCTGCTCAGGAGTTGAGCTCGACTGTCCCAGATCGTTGGTGCCCTCCAACACCAGGACGCCGCCGACGCCGGCCTGCGCCAGGGCGTCGATGTCGAAACGGGACAGACCGCTGGGCCCGGCGTGGAACGGCCGCCCGTCGGTGAGCAACTGGTTCCCGCTGATACCGGCGTTGACGACCGAGAGCCCGATCCCGGCGTCGTCCAGACGACGCTGAAGAACATCCGGGTACCGCCCGTTCGCGTCGGCCACGGACGCATCCGCGGGAGCGGTGAGTGCGGTCGCCCCGACGAAACCATCGGTGATCGAGTCACCGAACGCGACGACGGAACGGATGCCGGCGGGTGCCATGACGTCGACCCCGTCGACGAACAGCCAGGCACCGGTGGTCGCGGTGAAACCGGCGCCGCCGGGCTGTGTGCTGAGATCACCGCTGCGTGCCGCCGAATAGTAGGACGTCGCATTGGCGTTCCAGTGCTTCGTGGGACCGTTCACCACGCCAGGGACAAAGATGCTCACCGCGAGCGGCGTGAACGCGGAGAAGGTGAGCGTGACCGGGTCGCTTGTCACGTCCTGGCCGGAGGGAACCGTCACGGACGGCGCGGTCCCGAACGTCACCGGCACGACGCCGGCCACCGCCGCGCCGTTCGTCCGCACCCCGACCGTGACCCGGCCGAACGTCACCGCTGACGAGCCGAAACGGTTCGACAGATGGATCCGAAGGCTGGACCCGCCCAGGTGGGGAGTCACCACCATGCGTGCTGTCTGATCCGTGAGCGCCGAGGGTGAACGCCCCCCGGTGGCATCCACCGCAACGAGCGAGTCGGTGGGGCTTGCGGCCCAGCTGGCCACCCAGTGGGATCCCGGGCAGTCCGTGTTCACGGTGGCCACTGCGGCCGTCTCGGGACCGGTGAGAACGGCGGCCGCGAGCGTGGCGAGCGCGACGAGCGCCGAGACCGCCGCGGAAGTCGGCCGGCGTCTCCCCATGAACCGCACGCCCTCCCTGTCTCCCGCGTGAAGGTTTCACGCCGGCCACACCTTTTTCAGGCTGAAAACCCCGGCAGCCCTGGATGGTGCGTGGCATTCGGATCGTAGGATGCTCGATTGAGAACGGAAAGAGACCTTGGGTCTCACCGCGAGTACCATGCCGTCATGTCGCAGCGAGGCCACCGCCCCTTATCCGCGCCGCGGCGAACGGATGCCCGGCGGAACCGAACGGCCATCCTTCGGGCCGCGGACGAGGCATTCACCGACAACTCGCCGCGGCTGGTGCCACTCCACGAGATCGCGCAGCGGGCGGGCCTCGGCCGGGCGACTGTCTACCGCTACTTCCCGGACCGGCGGGCGATGGCGGTGGCGGTGGCGGAGGAGTATTTCGAGGCGTTGCGCCACGCTGTCGAAGCGGCGGAGGAGGAAGGCCGTTCGTTCCGGGACCTGCTGCACTGGGCGGCGACCACGATGACGTCCATGCGTCCGCTGGTCGCGCTCATGCGTGAGCTCCCGGAGCACGACCAGCAACGGTATTTCGAGCGATGGATCGGCATCCTCACCCCGGCCCTGCACCGGGCGCAGCGTGACGGAGATGTCCGTCCGGATGTCACCGCAGCCGACCTCGCGCTCATTCTCATCTCGCTCGACCTCGCGGCCACCGCCAGTGCGCAGGCCCCCCACATCACTGCCATCACCGGCGGGGCAGCCGACACGACCAGCGCGTCCCGCGACGACGGGCAGCGCGACGACGAGCAGCGCGACGACGAGCAGCATGCCGCCGCCATGCGGAAGCTGGTCACGGTCATGCTTGACGGATTGTTCACACAGCCGAACACGGAACCGAATGGATAGTCAGCGGATTCTCCGGTACGCCGATGACGTGCTCGGCGGCCCGGACGAGGCCGAACGCAGCCGGCTCGCGGCCATGGCGGAGGTCTGCGACCCGACGACGACGCGCATTCTCGACGAGCTCGGCGTCGCCGCCGGCTGGCGATGCCTGGAGGTGGGTGCCGGCGGTGGCTCGATCGCCGCGTGGCTCGCCGACCGCGTCGCCGGCCTGTCCGCCGCGGGCAAGACCGTCGGAGGTGGGCCCGTCGCGGGTGAGGTCATCGCGGGTGAGGTCATCGCGACCGACGTCGACACCCGTCATCTGACGGAGCTGGTCGCACCGCGGCTGACCGTCCTTCGGCACGACATCACCCGGGATCCGTTGCCGGGCGGCCGGCCGTTCGATCTCGTCCACGCCAGGTTCGTGCTGGAGCATCTGCGCGAACGGGAGGCGGTTCTCGACCGCCTTCGCACCTGGCTGAAGCCCGGCGGGGTCCTCGTGCTGGAATCACTCGCCGGGTTTCCCGTCGATTCGTCACCACACCCGGCGTTCCGCGAGGCCATGCTCGGCATCGAGCAGGTGCTCGCGAAGACCATCGGCACCGATTCCACCTGGGCGCGTCGGTTCCCGGAGCCGCTGCGCAGCCGGGGCCTCGTCGAGGTCGGAATGACCGTCCATCTGCCGACGACCGGCGGTGGGAACGCCTCGGCGCGCTGCTGGACCCTGACACTGAACCGACTGCGTCCCCGCATCCGTGATCTTCGGCTTGCCTCCGACGCGGCGCTGGACGAGGCGCTCGACCGGCTCGCCGACCCGTCCTTCTTCGACGTCGGTTTCGCCACGGCCATCGCCTGGGGCCGGGCCCCCGGGTAACCACGCCGACCGAAGAACTCCGGGTCCGGCAATGTCATGAATCCGGTTTGCTCGCACCTCTATGGTGTGAGATCGGGGGCGGGCCGGGCGCCCGAGGTCGAGGGGGATCAGGCATGTTTGGATTCGAGTTTCAGACCGCGAACGCGTTCGAGGCGATTCCCACAGGCTTTCCGATTCCCGCGGGGCCCGGTATAAGGGAGCGGGAGACGGCCTGGCGGCATGATGCCACCGGGACCACGCTGGAGGGTGACGAGTCCCGTCGCCCGAAGGCCAGCGCCGATCTGGAGTTCGTCACCCCGGCGCGGGCCACCGTCAGGGAGGCGGTCACGGCGGCCCAGGCCGCCGTTGATCTCGCCAGGGCGCTGCAGGAGGAATCCCGGCGCGGGTCAGGCGCTGTGCTCTACAGACGGGGCGACGTCACGGCGGGCGGCGTGTGGCTGAAGGACTGCGCGATCAGGTTCTACGACGACGGCTTCCACGCGCAGGCGCAGGGGACGGTGGGCGTGCCGCTCGCCGGGTTCGAGGCCCTGCTGTCCAAGGTCTGGGAGCGGAGCAAACGGCGCGACCAGGTGAAGCGGGAAGTCGACAGGATGGCGCCGTTCGCTGAGCTGCCCGGCTATCAGGCCGCGAAGGCGTTCCCGAGCCTGCGCGGTTTCCTGACCGCCTGCCATCTCTTCCTGCTTCGGGCGACCGACGCGGAGCCGGGTTGTTTCGATGATCCGTACGGGGTGAACGCGGACCTCACCGACAGCACGGCGTATTTCGACTTCAGTGGCAACGCGTCCGTCCGAGCTGTCAACCAGCGGGTTCGCAAGCTGCCGGCACCGCCGGCGACCTGCCGCGTCCTGGTCAACTCGGACTCCCCGAAAAGCATGTTCGCGGTGTTGCACCGCACCGACTTCCACTCGATGTTCCGGTCCCTGTCGGAGCCCGAGCGCGAGATCCTGGCCCGGCCCGCGACCGAGGTGCTCTGGCCCGCGAACCAGGGTGACATCAACCAGGTTCGGCTGTTCCCGTTGCCCTACCGCATCGATCCCGCCGCGGCCGACGTCCGGGCCCGGCTGGACATCGACGGGGTGGAACTGGACGAGTGGAAGCCGGCGAAGAAACCGGAGAAGGACCTTGTCCGCGGCCCGGTCACCTGGACGCTCCTGGAGCACGGTCCGACGGTCGCGCAGTGGTGGGAGTCGGTGAGGTTCGGTGACACCCGCCGCGACGGGCTCCGCAAGGACGTCGCCTCCCCACCACCCGGCTTCCGCGGCCGGGACCGGCAGTATCTCGATCGGTTCCCGCAGTCGCAGGAGGACAAGACGGCCTACTACGGCATGGGCGCGTTCCCGATGGATCACGACGAGGCGACGGGTGCGGGACTCGCGGTCTTCGAGTACCGGGACCTCATGGCCGACATCGACGTCCCGGTATGGGACGACCTGAGCTTCGACAGGTGGGTCGGCGTCGTCGAGGTGTTCGCGAAGCACTACCTGCCGAAGCTGGGCTGAATCCGGCGGGGCCCCGGCCCCGGCGACCCGGGCACCTGGGCTCGCTGATGGTCTTCTCACTACCGTGGAGCACCAGCGGGCCCAGGTCCACCGGTCGGGCCGGCCAGCCCGACCGGTGGACCTGGATCAGTGGGCCGCGGCCGTCGCCTTCTCCGCGCCGGCACCGGTCAGCGACCGGACCTCCATCTCGGCGAACTTCTCCGCGTTGAGCGGTTCGCGGGAGGTCACCGAGCCGAGCCAGCCGAGCAGGAACGCCAGCGGGATCGACACCAGGCCCGGGTTCTCCAGCGGGAACCAGGAGAAGTCGACCGAGGTGTCCTTGATCATGGATGCGCTGGCGCCGGTCGCGTCCACCTTGCCGGAGACGACCGGGGAGAACGCGATCAGCACGATCGCCGAGGTCAGGCCGCCGTAGATGCTCCACAGCGCCCCGCGGGTGGTGAAGCCCTTCCAGAACAGCGAGTACAGGATCGTCGGCAGGTTCGCCGACGCGGCGACCGCGAAGGCCAGCGCCACCAGGAAGGCGATGTTCTGGTCCTTGGCGAAGATGCCGCCGACGATCGCGACGACGCCGATGACGACGGCGGTGATCCGGGCGACCTTCACCTCCGACTCCGGGTCGGCGGCACCCTTCTTGATGACGTTGTTGTAGACGTCGTGTGCGAACGACGCGCTCGCGGTGATCGTCAGGCCGGCGACGACCGCGAGGATCGTCGCGAATGCCACCGCCGCGATGATGCCGAGCAGGAACGTCCCGCCCAGTTCGAAGGCGAGCAGCGGCGCCGCCGAGTTCGCCTTGCCCGGGGCCGCGTTGATCTTGTCCGCCCCGACCAGGTACATCGCGCCGTAGCCGAGCACCAGGGTGAACAGGTAGAAGCAGCCAATGATCCAGATCGCCCAGACGACGCTGCGCCGGGCCTCCAGGGACGACGGCACGGTGTAGAAGCGCATCAGCACGTGCGGCAGGCCCGCGGTGCCGAGCACCAGCGCCAGCGAGAGCGACACAAAGTCGATCTTGGTGAGGTTCGAGATGCCGTACTTGACTCCCGGGTCGAGCACCGCCTCGCCCTTGGGGCTGGCCGCCACCGCGTCGCCGAGCAGCGACGACAGGTCGAACCCGGCCTTGCCGAGCACCCAGAAGGTCATCACCGCGGCACCGACGACCAGCAGCACCGCCTTGATGATCTGGACGTAGGTCGTCCCCTTCATCCCGCCGACGAGGACGTACACGATCATCAGGACGCCGACGACGGCGATCGTCACGTTCTGTCCGGTCTCACCCGAGACGCCGAGCAGCAGGTTGACCAGGCCGCCGGCACCGGGCATCTGCGCGAGCAGGTAGAAGAAGCTCACCGCCAGGGTGGAGGCCGCCGCCGCCGTCCGGATCGGTCCCTGCCGCAGCCGGAAGCTCAGGACGTCCGCCATCGTGTAACGGCCGGTGTTGCGCAGCAGCTCCGCGACCAGCAGCAGCGCCACCAGCCAGGCGACGAGGAAGCCGATCGAGTAGAGGAAGCCGTCGTAGCCCTGCAGCGCGATGGCCCCGGCGATACCGAGGAACGACGCCGCCGAGAGGTAGTCCCCGGAGATGGCGATGCCGTTCTGCCGCCCGGAGAAGGCCCGACCGCCGGCGTAGAAGTCGGCGGCGGTCCGGTTGCCGCGCGACACCCTGATGACGATCACCAGTGTGATCACGACGAACAGGGCGAAGATCGTGATGTTGACCGCCGGCTTGCCGACGGTGTCGGCGGCGAGCAGCGCCGACCCCGGCGAGACGGTGGTGCCGGCGGCGGCCGCACCGAGCGCGCTCATGCCGGCTGCCCCGTCTCGGCGAGCCGCCCGGTCTCCGCCGGCCGGCCGGCCTCGAAGCGGGCACGCAGCGCCTCGGCGGCGGGGTCGAACGTCCGCCCCGCCCAGCGGGCGTAGATCATCGTGATCGCGAACGTCGAGACGAACTGGCCGAGCCCGAACAGCAGCCCGACGTTGATGTTCCCGAACAGCTCGTGACCCATGAACCCGGGCGCGAACGCGGCAAGCAGAACGTAAAGGAAGTACCACACCAGGAACAGCGCGGTCAGCGGGAAGACGAACCGGCGGAACCGACGCCGAAGGTCGGCGAACTCGGCGCTGCGCTGGATCTCCGCGTAGGTGGGTGCGGATGCCGGCCCGGTCCCAGCTCCTAACGCCCCACTGGTCGTCGCGCCGTCATCGCCCGGCGCGAGCTGCGTCGTACTCACGGTCTCCCCTCTCGGTGCGGTCCGTCCCCCGGTTGACGACAGGTGATCTCCCTGTCGCCTCCGGACGACTGTCACGGCCGCGCACCTGCCCGTGAAGGCACCACGCCGGGCGCTGCGACCGGCGGCACCCGTGGGGCGTTCGACGGTCCGCGGACCGTCGACGAACGGTCCCTTTCCCGCGACGAACGGCGCCGCGACGTTCCGATCGATCACCTGGCGGGAGAGCTGATCGTTTAATATGCGACGGGTGTCGGCTACGTCGCACCTGGCTTGTTGTCCCTCACCCGGCGGAGCCTGCCGGCGGACGGTGCCCGGGGGCGGCGCCCGTTTCCGGAGGCCTGAGGCGTGATCGACGTGGTGGTCAGCGCGGTTCTCGGCGCTGTGGTCGGGTCGGGCCTCACCATCTTCGGCTCGTATGTGCAGCTACGGATGAATCGCGCGGAAGAGCGACACAGCGTGGCCCGAGAGGTCGTCAAGGGCCTCTGGCTGGAACTTCACGAGCGTCAGCAGAGCATCCACGGGCGGCAGCTCGGCAGCCCCGGGTGGCGACGGGCCTTCGACGCCGACGTCACCGAGCTCGCGGCCCGCATCGCGCAGCTCGCGATGATCACCCGGCCGCAGGACCAGTACGGCCCGCGGCTCCTGATGCTGTCCGACATCCTGCGCGGCGTCGCGGGGAGTCGGGGCAACGAGGATCGCGACCTCTGTCATGCCGCGATCGACGTCATCGTCTACGCGCAGTGGATCTGCGCCGCCACACTGACGGGAGATCCGCAGCCTGCGGAACCCGCACGTCTGCCCGAATACCGCGAGCAGTTCGTCAGAGGCTAGTGGCCGTCCGCCTGTTCATCGGTTGGGTCGCGAGCGCCAGCCGCTCGGGGGCGTGCAGGCGCACCAGTACCCGCGCCGCGTCGGCCGGGGCCGATCCCGGGGTGAGCAGCGAGACGGCGATCGTGACCACGAAGGCCAGCGGTACCGTCCACGCCGCCGGCTGGGCCAACAGCACGCCCGCGACCCCGGGGACGTCCATGCCCGTCATCGTCACGATCACCGCCGTGCCGGCCAGCAGGCCGCCGGTGGCCAGGCCCGCCAGCGCACCCGCCGCGGTCAGCCGCCGCCACCAGATGCCGAGGACCAGCAGCGGGCAGAACGTCGACGCCGCCATCGCGAACGCGAGGCCGACCGTGTCGGCGAGGCCCACCCGCACCGTCAGCAGGGACAGCGCGGCCGGCACCACGACAGCGATCAGCGAGCCGGCCCGGAAGCCGGCGACACTCGCGCGGGCCCGCCCGCGTAGCAGGTCCTGGCTGAGGACACCGGCGACGGAGACTGTCAGCCCGCTCGCCGTCGACAGGAAGGCGGCGAACGCGCCGGCCGTCACCAGCGCCGACATCGCCTCGCCCCATGGGGCCGGCAGCATCCGCTCCGGCAGCAGCAGGACGACCGCGTCGGTGCGTCCGGTGAGCAGCAGGTCGGGGGCGTAGATCCGGCCGAGGGCGGCGTAGACCGGTGGGAACAGGTAGAACACCCCGAGCAGCCCGACGACGACCGCGGCGGTCCGCCGGGCCGCCCGGCCGTCGGGATTGGTGTAGAAGCGGACGATCACATGCGGGAGCCCCATCGTCCCCAGCAGCAGGGCGAGCAGCAGTGAGTACGTCCGGTACACCGGGTGGTCGTCGGCGCCGTCGGCCGCGACGGGTGCCACCCAGCTCGCACCGTCGCCGGCCGGGACGTCCTCGGCACGCGGCACCACGGCACCGGCCGGGATGACGATGGTCGTCCCGGCGCCGAACGTCAGCTGGCCCGGCGCCGGCAACGGCAGCGCGCCCCGGGCCGGCGCCCCGTCGACCGTCCCGTCGACGGTGAGGGTGACCGGGACGTCCACCTGCACCCGGACGGGGTCGGCCAGCGTGACCGTGATCGTGTCGGCGGCGACCGGCGGCCGGTCGGCCACCGGGTCGGGAGCGCCGTCGGCGCCCCACGCGACGATCAGGAGCAGCGCGGGGAAGGCGATCGCGGTCAGCTTCAGCCAGTACTGGAACGCCTGCACCAGGGTGATGGAGCGCATCCCGCCGGCGGCCACGCTCGCCACGACGACGACGGCCACGACCGTGGAGCCCACCCAGCTCGGGGCGCCGGAGACGGTGCGCAGCGTCAGCCCCGCGCCGCGGAACTGGGGCAGCAGGTACAGCCAGCCGATGCCGACGACCAGCAGCGACGCGGCCCGGCGCACGGCCGGCGACGACGTCCGGATCTCGGCGAAGTCGGGCAGCGTGTAGGCGCCGGAGCGGCGCAGCGGAGCCGCCACGAGCACCAGCAGCACCAGATACCCGGCGGTGTAGCCGACGGGGTACCAGAGCATGTCGGTGCCGGCGGCGAGCACCAGGCCGGCGACCCCGAGAAAGCTGGCCGCGGACAGGTACTCGCCGCCGATCGCCGAGGCGTTCCAGCGCGGGCTGACCATGCGGCTCGCGACATAGAAGTCGCTGGTGGTGCGGGACAGCCGCAGCCCCAGCGCACCGACGGCGACGGTCGCCGCGCAGACGAGGACGACCGCGATCGCCTGGGTCACCGGATCAGTCCGGCGGTGGCCGGCATCAACGGTCGCTGTCGCGGTCGCTGCTGCAGGGATAGCCGTCGCCGTCGCCGGACAGCAGGTCCGTGAAGTCCGCCTCCATCCGCTCCACCCGCCGGACGTACCAGGCGGCCGCCGCGAGCAGCAGCGGATGCACCGCCACACCGAGCAGCAGCCAGGGCAGCGGCAGCCCGGCGACCCGGGCCGACGACAGCGCGGGCACCAGCGTGAAGACCACCGGCACCGCCGCCAGCGGCAGGGCCACCACGCCGAGCACACCGAGCGCGAGTCGGCGCTGTACCCGCAGCAACGAACGCAGGTAGACCTCGCGCACCCCGGTCGACTCGTCGACGTCCCGGGCGGCGTGCGGCCGCGGGGCCGGCCTGGCGACGGCCGCCGACATCCGTGGGGAGGTGACCCGCACCCGCGGTGAGTGTCCGCCTCGGCCCGGCGGCCCGCACAGCCCCGGCGCCCCCGGCGGCCCAGAGGTCCCGCGCGGCCCGGGCTCCACCAGAGCCGACGGGCCGAGTGGGTCTGGTGACCCGGCCGCGGTCAGGTGGCACGCTCCCGGCCTCGGCTCTGCTCCCGGCTGCTCTGTTCCCGGCCGGGGTCTCGGCTCGGGTCTCGGCCGGGGCTCGCGGCCCGGACCAGCCGGTCCCGCAGCTCCCGGGTGTGGCGGCGGCTGACCGCGAGCACCCGCTCACCGATCCGCACCGAGCAGCGGCCCTCGTCGCTGTGCAACTCGTCGACCGCGCCGAGGGCGACCAGCGCGCTGCGGTGGATCCGGACGAAGCCCGCCGCCGCCCACCGCTGTTCCAGCGTGGTCAGCGGAACCCGCAGCAGGTGGGATTCGGCCGAGGTGTACAGCCGGACGTAGTCACCGTGGGCGATCACATAGGTGACCTCGGAGCGGTGGACGAACCTGGTCACCCCGCCGAGCTCGACGGCGATCGTCTCGTCGTCGTCGGCCGGGGTGGCGTCGCGGCTGCCGGCGGCGTCCAGCACCCGGCGGACGGCCTCGCCCAGCCGTTCCGGCCGCACCGGCTTGAGCAGGTAGTCGGTGGCCCGCACCTCGAAGGCGTCGATGGCGTGCCGGTCGTAGGCGGTGACGAACACGACCTGCGGGCGCTCGGAGAACCGGGCCAGCACCCGGGCGAGGCCGAGCCCGTCCAGGCCCGGCATCCGGATGTCGCAGAAGACCACGTCGAAGGGCACGGTGTCGAGCAGGCGCAGGGCCTGCTCCGAGCTGCCCGCCGCGCAGACCTGGCCGACCCTGGCGTCCTGTTCGAGTAGCCAGCGCAGTTCGGCGAGCGCGGGCGCCTCGTCGTCGACCACCAGGGCACGTAACCTAGCGCCGGCGTCCCGGGCCCGCTGCCGTGCCACGACCATGATCCGTACCTTACGACGAGGTGCGCGTCACACGCGAGAGCCGCGGGTCATCTCCTGTCGCAGGTCAGCAGGTCGGCCTGCCAACAGGTCGGCCGGGCGATCCCGGGTGGGCCGTGGCCGGAGTTCCCTCCGCCCGGAGCTGCCGGAGTAACCAGCTTCTCGGGGGTCAGTCGGTCATCGGCAATCTACAATAAGTCGATCGAGAATATGATTTTACTGTTGGTCGCCCGCTCCACACCACTGACGACTCCTGTGAGGTCCGCGCCCGATGCCTGCCGCCGCCCGCTACGGCGATCCCGCCGCGAAGCTCGACGCGATCAACGACGTGCTCAGGGTGCAGCTCGCGCATCGCTCGGTCCGCAGGTTCGGGCCACGCGACGTCAGTGACGATGAGCTGGCCGCCATCGTGACCGCGGCACAGTCCGCGTCGACGTCGTCCAACCTGCAGGTGTGGAGCGTCGTCGCGGTGCGCGACCCGCAGCGCCGGGCCCGGCTGGCCGCGCTCGCCGGGAACCAGGCGTTCATCGCGCAGGCCCCGCTGTTCCTGGTCTGGATCGCCGACCTCAGCCGGGTGCACCGGCTGGCCGAGCGGGCCGGGACGCAGGTCGGCGCCGTGGACTACCTGGAGACCACGATCGTCGGCTTCGTCGACACGGCGCTGGCCGCCCAGAACGCCGCGGTCGCCGCCGAGTCGTTCGGCCTGGGCACCGTGTTCGTCGGCGCCGTCCGCAACCAGCCCGAGGAGATCGCGGCCGAGCTGGGCCTTCCGCCACACGCGGTCGCCGCCTTCGGGCTGGCCGTCGGCACACCCGACCCCACCGAGGCGGCGGACGTCAAGCCGCGGCTGCCGCGGGAGGCGGTCCTGCACCGGGAGCGCTACGACGTCGCCGCGGACGCGCACATCCAGGCCTACGACGAGCGGCTGTCCGCCTACAACGCCCGGTTCGGCCTCGACGGCAACTGGAGTGACCGGGCACTGTCCCGCCTCGCCGGCCCGGACTCGATGGCGGGCCGCCACCGGCTGCGCGAGATCCTCGAACGCCTCGGCCTGCCCTCGCGCTGACGACCCCGACCAGAGCCTGAGACGAGCCGCAACCGGGGGCGCCGGAGCCGGACACGTGCCGCGGCCGGCGCTCCCGTCCGTCGCGGCACCGAACGAGTTTGACAGGGTAGGTACATGGATCTCCGAGTGTTCATCGAGCCTCAGCAGGGCGCTTCCTACGCGCAGCAGCTCGCCGTGGCCCGGGCGGCGGAGGAGGGAGGGTTCGACGCCTTCTTCCGCTCCGACCACTATCTGCGGATGGGCCCGGGCAGCCCGCTGCCGGGGCCGACCGATTCCTGGATCACCCTGGCAGGCATCGCCCGGGAGACCAGCCGCATCCGGCTGGGCACCCTGGTGACGTCCGCGACCTTCCGGCTGCCGGGTGTGCTGGCCATCTCGGTCGCCCAGGTCGACGAGATGAGCGGCGGACGGGTCGAGCTGGGCCTTGGCGCCGGGTGGTTCACCGAGGAGCACGCGGGCTACGGCATCCCGTTCCCCGCCACGACCGAGCGGTTCGACCGGCTGACCGAGCAGCTCGCGATCATCACCGGGCTGTGGGGGACACCCGTCGGTGAGTCGTTCTCCCACCAGGGCGAGCACTACACGCTGACCGACAGCCCGGCGCTGCCCAAGCCCGTCCAGCGGCCCCACCCGCCGATCATCATCGGTGGCCACGGTGCGACCCGGACACCGGCGCTCGCGGCCCGGTACGCGTCCGAGTTCAACGTGCCGTTCGCCTCGGCGGACCGGACCGCGGCCCAGTTCGCCCGGGTCCGCCAGGCCGCCGAGACCGCCGGCCGGAACCCGGACGAGCTGGTCTACTCGGCCGCCCTGGTGCTGTGCTGCGGCCGGGACGAGGCGGAGCTGAAGCTCCGTGCCGAGCGGATCGGCCGGGACCTGGGCGAGCTGCGGGAGAACGGCCTGGCCGGCACCCCGGCCGAAGTGGTCGAGAAGCTCACCGCCTACGGCCCGGGCGGCGCCGGCGCCAGCCGGATCTACCTGCAGCTGCTCGACCTGACCGACCTCGACCACCTGGCGCTGGTCGCCGCCGAGGTCGCGCCGCACCTCTGACCGGGACCAGCCTCGATCTGGTCCTCGCTGGTCACCGGCCCGATCACCGCCGCGGGCGGCGGGCTGGCCGAGTCGTCGCGAGCGATCTCTGCCAGCCCGCGTCCCAGCGGCCGTGATCTCGTGATGCCAGGCGATGGCGCAAGGACCACCTGGGAACACGCAGAAATGTCGGATCCGCGAGTTACCGTCCTCTGGAACCACTCCGAGGGGGGATCGTGGAGGAGAACGGGGGCAGCGCAGCAGAGGGCGAATCCGCTGTGCAGGACACGGCGGCCAGGCGTGCGCTGTTCAGCTACCTCACCGCCGAGGCCGCCGATGACTACATGGCGGTGATGCGGCTCTTCAGCGAGACGCTGCTGGCGGACCTGTCCGCGGCCGAGGTCGCCATGCAGCTGGTCGAACGCGGCCGTGAGCTCGACGCGGACACCGTCGAGACCCGGTGCCGGCAGTTGGTCATCTGGGGCAACCTTGTGCCGTCTGTACGTGAGACACGCGTGCGCACAGTCGCCGCGTACCACCGTTCCCGATCCCGATACCAGGTCTCGAAGCTGGGCGGCCGGCTCCACCGCGAGGCCGAGGAGATCATGCGGGCCACGGAGGGTGCTCGGGAGGTCGCGCGCGAACTGCTCGCGCGTGTCGCGGAAACCCTGCGGCTGATTCTTCTGCAGGTCTCCTACCGCGAACGCCCGATCGATTCCGAGCTGCTTGCCGGCCAGGTCACCGGTGTGTTCAACGATCACCGCCTGTTTCACGAGTCCGTCACGGACTTCTACGCCTACCTGTCCGGCGTCCTGACCCGTTATGACCTCGCCGGTGAGGAATACGCCCAGTTCAAGAACCTCCTGCTCGACTACGTTGACCTGATCGGTGCCGACGTCTCACGGAACGCGCCGGAGATCCTCGGCCAGCTGAAGACGCTGCTTGCCCCGTCCCTCATCGACACCCTGCTCGAGAATCTGCCCGAGCCACCGGCGACGGGCGATGCTCTGATCGTCGTTGAACGTCTGCCAGGGCGTACCCGTGAGGAATGGGAGCAACTCGCCGCGTGGTACGGGGCGTCGAGCGTCCGTTCCGGCCCGGAACAGCTGCGCGTCGCGGCTCGCCAGGCGCTCGGCCAGCTGATCGCGAACGCGAAGCGGATGCTCGCCGCATCCGGGACCGGAGTTTCGCGTCGTGCCGACCTGCTCAAACTCGCCGGCTGGTTCCACGGCGCGGACAGCGAGACCGCACACCTCCTTTTCGACGCGGCTTTCGGTGCGTATCCGGCGCGCCACCTGCTGCTCGGGCCCGAGGAACAGGACCTGCGGGCTGGGCCGAGCACGTCGTGGTGGGTAGCCGCGCCCGTTGACGTCCCGGTGTCGCTGCGGGAGCGCGGTGATCGCACCGTGCGGGGCCGGGCGTCCCGGGTACCCGACACGAAGGAGCAGACCGATCTGCTGATGAACGCGGCGCGGGAACGTGCGCAGGCCCGGGAGGCAGCGGCCGCGGAGCTGCTCGCGGCCGGCTCGTTGCATCGCAGCCGGCTCAGCCGAGCCGCCCGTGACCTGCTGCTCGAGCTGCTACCCCCGGTACTCAGCGCCACGGCCGGCGGTGAGGCGGAGGCCGACCACCACGCCTCGGATCTGAGGCTTGCGTTGCGCGGTGTTCCGGCACGCGGCCAGCTGACGGTGATCAACGGTGACGACGGAACACTGACGGTTGACGGCCTTCTGCTGTCGGTCGTCCCGCTCGCCGGCCCCGGCCGGGCGCGTACGGCGGCGAGCGCATGAGGCCCACACCCGAGACGGGCACCGCGGCCAGCTCGGCGCGGGAACGAGTCGAGGCGGCCCGCGCGCTGCTGGCACACCCGGTGCTGACCGCCGCGTCGCATCCCGACGAGCTGTCGTTCGTCCGCCTGCACGCCCCCGCGCTGCGCGGCATGTTCAAGGCGCAGCTGGGCTATGTGCTCGTCGTCGAGGCGTCGTTCGCCCGCCTGTTCAAGGCGCCGCTGGCACCCGGCGCACCCTCCCGGCCCGCGCGGCGCCGCGACAACAGTCCGTTCGCTCCGGTCACCTACACCCATCTGGCTCTGCTCTGCGCCGCGCTGCTCGCTCCCGGAACCGGCGAGATGATCCTCATCTCCGCGCTGATCGAGCAGGTGCGTGCGGACGCGGCGACCATCGGCGTGCCCATCGGCGACACGCTGCCGGAGCGCCGTGCCCTGGTCACCGCCGTCGAGCTGCTGGTCCGCTGGGGAGTGCTGATCGAAGCCGATGGCACGGCCATGGCCTGGGGCGAACGGCAGATCGAGGAGGCTCTGCTCCATGTCGCCCGTAACCAGCTGCCGCATCTGCTCGCCCGCTCGCTGACGGGTGTTGCCACCCCGGACGAGCTGCTCGCACCCGACCCACAGGCGGCTGAGCAACCGCGGCGCTCGCTGCGCCGTCGGCTGGTGGAAAGCCCGCTCGTCCGTCGCGAGGATCTCACCGATGCCGAGCGCGACGTGCTCTCCCGCGAACGCTCCGAACTGACCCGGGCGCTGGCCGAGAACTTCGGCCTCACCCTGGAGGTACGCGCGGAGGGCGCGCTCGCCTACGACGCCACCGGCTCGCTGACGGACGAGCCCTTTCCCGGCACGGGCACGATCAGGCAGGCGGCGCTGCTCCTGGTCGGCGCGCTGCTCGCGGAGCTGGAGCCGCGGCCCGGTGACACCGCCGTACTGCGCGATGGGCGCGCGGTCGCCGGTCTGGTGGTCGGCTGGCCCGACGTGGAGGCCACGCTGGCCCGGTTGTCGTCCCAGTACGGCAAGGCATGGAGCTCGGATGCGCTCGACGACCCCCGGCTGCTGCGGGACTCGGTCGCGGCGACGCTCGCGGAGGTCGGCCTGGCGTCGATCCTGCCCGGCGGGTTGGTGATCCATGCGGCAGCTGCCCGCTACCGCCCCCAGCCGATCATCGCCCCGCCGACCCGCGCGGCCCGCCGCCTGGACAAGGGGCGGGCGGCCTACCACCCGGAGCTGGAGCTGTGATGCAGCAGACTCTCGCCCTCACCGAGGGCACCGAGGACAGGTTCGGCCCGACACCGATCAGACGTCATCCCTATCGCTGGCGGCTGTCCCGCGCCGGTTTCGTGAACGTGTGGCACTACTACGACAACACCTTCGACCTCTCCGGCGGCCGGCTGATCCTCCGCGGCACGAACGGTTCGGGCAAGTCCCGGGCGCTCGAGATGCTGCTGCCGTTCCTCCTCGACGCGGACCGGCGCAACATGGGCACCGGGACGGCGGTCCGCATGGAGGACCTGATGACCGCCGGTGCCGGGGAGCAGACGAACCGCCTCGGCTACATGTGGCTCGAACTGCGTCGGGACGTCGAGGCCGACGAGGACCCGGCCAGCGGATACCTGACCCTGGGAGCCCTTGTCCGGTTCTCGGCGAGCACGAAGGAAGCCAAGGTCTGGTACTTCACGACGGCACTGCGAGTGGGGCACGAGCTGTCGCTGCTCACCGCCGACCGCAAGCCGCTCGGCCGCAAAGAACTGGGCCAGGCCGTCGGCGAGGACCGGATCAGCGACGGACCCGAGCCGCACCGCGAACGGGTACGCGCCGAGGTCTTCGGCCTGACGGGCGGCGATGCCAGCAAGGAACGCTTCAACGGGCTGATGAAACTCCTGCACACCCTGCGTTCCCCGGACGTCGGCAACCGGATCGAGGAAGGCAGACTCCCGCAGATCGTCTCCGACGCCCTGCCGCCGCTGTCCGAGGAGGCACTGACGGACGCCGGTCAGCAGCTCGACGGCCTGACCAGCACCCGTGACGAGCAGCAACGGCTCGAAGCCGCGCACGGGCAGGTCGTGGCGTTCCTCGACAGCTACCGCAGGTACGTGGCCGGGGTGCTGACCCGGTCGCTGACCGGAACCAGGCAGCGTGCGGCGAGCTGCCTCGAGACCGAGGCCGAGGCGGTGCGCAGGCGCGCGATCGCCACCGGCCTCGAGTCCGAGCTCCTCGAGACGCTGGAACGGCGTCAGTTTTTGGCCGACCAGGTCTCCGAACTCGCGGCGGCACTGGAGGCGCTCAAGGAGTCGGACTGTTATCGCGGTGCGAAGGAGCTCACCGAGCTGAGCGCGACGGTCAGTTCGCTCGCCGAGACCGCCCGGGCCAAGCTGGAGTTGGCCCAGCTGCGTCGAGAGGGCGAGGTGGAGCTGGTCGGCGCGGCGAACGCCCTGCTCACCGACATGTCGACCGCGGTCGACGAGCTTTCCGAGCGGATCGACCAGGCCCGCGACCAGCTGACCAGGGTGCGGCTCACCGCCCATGAGCTGCCCGCGTCGGTCGGTCTGGTCCGGACGCCCCCGGAGCGACGGAGCGAACTTGTTCGCGTCTATCGGGACGCACCGCCCGTCCCGACGCTCCGGCCGGCGGCGGACGTGCCGCGCCTGGTCCCGGCGGATCTGATCGGCCTGCGGGCCGCGGCGGGCAGCTTGCGGGAGGCCGCGGACCTGCGGGCCGCGCGTGCCACCAGCCGCGTCGCGGACGCCCGGCAGCTGTCCGACGACCGGGCCGGCGTTCAACGGGCCGTGGAGACCGCGGACGACGCGGCCGTCGAGGCGGAGACCGCGGCGAGCCGCGCCGAGCAGCAGGCCGACGAGCGCGACCGAGAGGCTGTCGGCCTGGTCGAGAGCTGGCGGGCCTGGCTGGGGAACCCCGGAACGGGAGATCTCCTGGGCGACGTGGACTGGTCCGCCCAGCCGAGCCTCGGCCCGTTGCTGCTGGATCGGCTGGTGCTGTGCGGCACCGAGGCGGACGGCCCGGTCGACCTCTCCGAGCTCGACCGGGCCGCGGACGACGCCGCCGCCGGTGCCCGGGACCGACTGGCGGGCGAACTGCATCGGCTCGACGCCGACGACACGGCGGACCGGCGTGTGGTCGAGCTGCTCGTCACCGAGCGGCGGCAGCTTGAGGCGTCCCGCGACGACCCGCCGCTCGAGCCGTTCTGGGTCACCGCCGTTCGAGGCGCCGCCCTGTGGCAGTGCGTTGACTTCGCACCCGGCCAGTCCGCAGACGAGCAGGCCGGGATCGAGGCGGCGCTGCTCGCCTCGGGCCTGCTGACCGCCACCATCGACGCCCGCGGCCAGCTGACCGCCGCCAGCGGCCAGCTGCTCGTCTCGCCGATCGGCCCCCGGGCCGCCGTCTCCGTGGCCGCAAAGCTGGTGCCCGACCCGGCTGGACCGATCGAACCCGGGGTGATCAGCGCGCTGCTGGGACGGATCGGTCTGGCCGACCCGTCCGCCGCCATGTGGGTCGCGCCCGACGGCAGCTGGGCGAACGGCCCGCTGCGAGGCCGCCACACGGTTCCGGCCCCACGGCACATCGGCGCCGCCGCCCGGGAGGCCCACCGGGTCCAGCGCCTGCGTGAGATCGGCGCGGAGCTCGAGGAGCTGGCCGCGGCGGCGCGGGCGCGGGTGGAACGGTGCGCCCGCGTCGAGGAGCGCAAGAAGGCGATCCGGGGCCACCTGCGGTCGGCACCGCGGTCGAAGCCGCTCAGCGACGCCCGGGTCCGGGCGGCCTCCGAGGAGCGGCAGGCGACCCAGGCCGCGACGAAGGCCGCCAGACTCCGGGCGAAGGCCGACCGGCTGGCCATCGCGCTGGCCGAGAGTGAGAAGGCGCATCGCGCCGCCTGCGCCGAGTTCGGCCTGCCTGTTGACGCCGACTCACTGGTCGACCTGGCGCGTGCCGCGACCGTTGCGGCCGGCACCTGCGGGGCGGTGATCGGCCAGGTCGACGTCCTCACCGGCCTGGCGGAGCGACACCAGCGGGCGGTGGGCGCCCTGGCGGCCGCGGCCGAGCCGCGGGGGCGGGCCGAGGGCGACGCGGAGCTCGCCTGGAACGAGTGGCACACCGGCGACACCCGGATCCAGGCGCTGCGTAGGGCGCTGGGGGCCGACCCCGCACGGGTCCTCGAGGAGCTCAAGGCCATCGAGGCTAGCCAGGTCGCGGCGAAGCGGAAACTCGGCGCCGCGGAGACGGCCGTCGGCGAGCTGCGGACCACCGCCGCGACCGCGGCCGCGCAAGCCGACAACGCCGATCAGAAGGTCCGCGACGAGCAGGCCGCCCTCGCCGAGCAGGTGGACGCCGTGCGGGCGCAGCTCGGGCAACCCGGTGTCGTCGCCTCCGCGTTCACGGCGAAGCCCGCCGAACCGTTCGCCGACCACACCGCCCGGGCCGTCGCCGCGGACGCCGCCGAGCTGCTGGCCGGCCTGCGCAGGTCGCGGATCGAGGAGAACGCGCTGATCCGCGCCCAACAGGTGTTCGACCGGGAGATCGCAGCCAGCTACGAGGTGATCGTCACCAGGCACAGCGAGGTCCTGCTCTACGAACTGGCCGACGCGGACGGCCGCCGGCCGCTCGTCGAGGCCGCCGCCGACCTGGCGCGGAAGTGCGACCAGGGCCGGGAGGCACTGACCGAACGCGAACAGCGGGTGTTCACCGAGTTCATCCTCGGTGAGGTCGGGGAGGAGCTCCGCGGCCGGCTGTACCAGGCGGAGGATCTCATCACCGCGATGAACCGCAGCCTGCGGTCCATCCAGACCAGCCACGGCATCGGCGTCCGGCTCACCTGGAAGCTCGCCGCGGACAACGACGCCGCTGTCAGCCGGATCAGGCAGCTCGTCATGACCGCTGCGTCGGTTCGCAGCCAGGCTCAGGACGCCGAGCTGCTCGAGCTGCTGCGCGAGAGGGTCGCCGCGGAGGCGCTCGCCGAACCGAACGCCGGATACGCCCTGTTCCTACGGAAGGCGCTGGACTACCGCACCTGGCACACCGTGGAGGTCATCATCACCGGGCCGGAGCCGGGCCAGGAACGCCGGATCAGCCGGCGTGCGAAGCTCTCCCAGGGCGAGACCCGGTTCGTCTCCTACGTGACACTGTTCGCCGCGGTCGACGCGTACCTGTCGGGCCTCGACGACACCGCCACCGCACTGCGGCTCATCCTGCTCGACGACGCCTTCGCCAAGGTCGACGATCCGACGATCGCCGAGCTGCTCGGTCTCCTGGTCCGCCTCGACGTCGACTTCGCGATGACCGGCCATGCGCTGTGGGGATGCGTGCCGCAGGTGCCTGCCCTGGACATCTACGAGATCTGCCGCCAGGACGGCGGCGGCCCGGCCGCGACGGTGCACGTGCGCTGGGACGGGCGTAACCGCCACTTCCTCCACTCCGCATGACGTCCCCGCCCACGGGCGCGCTGCCCGCGCAGGTACAGGCCTATCTCGAAGCGCCCGTGCTGCGGCCCCTGTGGGTCGCGGCACGGTTCCGACTGGAACGCAATGGTCTGCAGGCGACCGGAACCCTCAAAGTGGACCTGGACGAGACCGCCGCCGCGCAGCTGTCCGGGCTGCTGGGCGTCCGGGTCACGGCCGGGACGAAGCGTCCCGTCGGACTCGCCGAACTCGACGCCGCACTGCGGTGTTCGAAGGCGGGCCGGGGCCTGGTGTCGGTTCTGGAGCACCTCGACGGCCGCCCCCTGCACGACCGGACCGCCGCGCGCCGCGCCACCGACGAGCAGTGGGCACAGGCCTGGCGGGGGCTCGACGAGGCGCTGGCCATCGCGGGCCTCGCCGGGGTCCCCTGGGTCTCGGGCTGGATCGCGGATCTGAGGCGCACCGGCATTCTGACGCGCGCCGGAGCAGACACCGCGGGCCGCGCCCTGGCCTGCGCCGCCAGCACCCTCGGACTGTTGGCCCGCACGTCGGCGACGGGCCTCAGGACAGGCTTCAGGACGGGCCTGGAGACGGGCCCCGAGACGATGTCGGCCGGACCGTTCGGCGGCGACGACCCCGTGGGCTGGGAGATCGCCTCCCTCGCGACCGCGACGACGGGTGACGCTCATGGCCTGGACGACTCGCGGCTGACGGCGGCGGCCGTTCTTCGGGCCGCGGCGATCGCCTCAGGCCGCCCGGCGCCGTTGACCTCTGCACAACGGCGCGAACTGTGGCACGCCCTCGGCGTCGCCACCGACGGCGTGTCCGGCACGGTCCTGGTCTGGTCGCTTCGGCCACCTGGCGACGACGCCTGGTCGGCGATGATGCGCCAGCGCCGGGACCTCGGCCTCGTCACCCACCTCACGCTGCATGAACTCGGGCGCGCCGGTGAGGTCGCCCTGGGCTCACCGGACCAGACGGTGTCGATCTGCGAGAACCCGCAGGTTCTGCAGGCCGCTGCCCGGGCCGGGGCGCCAGCTCCGCTGATCTGCCTCTCCGGCAGTCCAGCGGAGGTCGGGACACAGCTGGTACAGGCCCTCGTCCGTGGCGGTGTCCCGGTGCGCTACCACGGGGACTTCGACTGGCCAGGGATCGCCATCGCGGGGCGCGTCCTCGCGCTGGGAGCGGTTCCGTGGAGGCTGTCCGCGAGCGACTACCTGGGGGCGGTGGCAGGCGTCGAAGCCTCCGGGGGCGTCCCGCTCGCGGGCAGCCCGGCCGCGACTCCGTGGGATCCCGACCTGGCTACGGCGATGGGCCGCACGGGGGTCGCTGTCCACGAGGAGTACCTGCTCGACATCCTCATCGCCGACCTCATGCACGACACGGACGCCAGAGCGGCGGAGTGTGACGTCCATCCTGCCGCCGCGCCGGCTGCCCTTCCTCGAACAGGGTGAGCGTCAGTCGGGGCGGACGCCAGGCGCGTACTTCGGGACACGGAAGCTGACCTTGGTCCCGGCGCCGGGGGCCGTCTCGACGACCAGCCCGCAGTCGTCGCCGAAGACCTGGCGCAGCCGGGCGTCCACGTTGCCGAGGCCGATCGAGTCGCCGGCCGGGTCGCCGGCCAGGGCGCGGCGGATCACCTCGGGATCACAGCCTGCGCCGTCGTCCTCGACCCAGATGTGGGCCCGGGCACCGTCGTCCATCGCGCCGAGGGAGACCTTCCCGACGCCGGACCGGCCTTCCAGCCCGTGCCGGACGGCGTTCTCCACCAGCGGCTGCACGCACAGGAACGGGACCACCACCGGCAGCACCTCCGGTGCGACAAGCACCTGCACCCGCAGCCGGGACCCGAAGCGGGCCTTCTCCAGCTCCAGGTAGCGCTCGATGTTGCGCATCTCGTCGGCGAGCGTGGTGAACTCGCCGCCGCGCCGGAAGGCGTACCGGGTGAAGTCCGCGAACTCCAGCAGCAGCTCCCGGGCCCGTTCCGGGTCGGTGCGCACGAACGACGCGATCGCGGCCAGCGAGTTGTGGACGAAGTGCGGGCTGATCTGCGCCCGCAGCGCCCGCAGCTCCGCCTCGACGGCCCGCGTCCGGGACGCCTCCAGCTCCGCCAGCTCGATCTGCGCGGACACCCAGCGGGCCACCTCCACCGCCGCGCGTACCAGGCTCGCACCGACATCCGGCACGTAGGCGGCGAGGGCGCCGACGACCTGGCCCTCGCTGGTCACCGGCACGATCACCGCCGCGCGCAGCGGGCAGGCCGCGTCGTCGCAGGCGATCTCCGCCGGCCCGAGTACCAGCGTGCGACCATCGCGCAGCACCGGCTGGGCGTGCCCGCTGGCCGCCGGCGCGTGATGACCGCCGGAACCGTCCCACGCCAGCGTCGTGGCGGTGTCGACGAGGGCCACGGCATCGGTGCCGAGCAGCGTGCGCAGATGCCGGACGGAGCGGACCGCCCCGTCCCGCGTCAGTCCGGCGCGCAGGTGCGGCGCGGCCTGCGAGGCGGTGTGCAAAGTCGTGAAGGTGGCCCGGTCAGCCGGCGTCCCGAGATCCCGGCGGTGCCAACCGGCCCAGGACGGACGCCGCACCACCACATTCACCGCCCGTTGACAGGCACGCACCGGAACTGACGAGTATCCATCCCGGAGCGGCGCGGCTCATCGGGAGGCCGCGGGCACCGGTCCGTGGCTGTTGACCACGCTGACGGTGCCCCCCGCGAGCTGGTAGGACAGGCCGACCACCGCACATCGTCCCGCGGCGACCTCGGTCGCGAGCAGGACTGACCGGCCGACCAGGCCGTCCACCGTCCGCCGGATGTGCGTGTGCACGAACGAGTCGATGTCGGTGTGCCCGGCTGCCCTCGCGGACAGCACGCTTGGCATGACCCGCTCGACGAGGTCCCCGATATAGCCCGCCGGCGCGCTCCCGTCCCGATCCGCCTCGGACGCCGCGGTGACGGCGCCACACGCGTCGTGTCCGAGAACGACGACGAGGGGCGCGCCGAGCACGCTCACGCCGTACTCGATGCTGCCGAGCACCTCGGGCCCCGCAACATGCCCGGCGGTCCGGACCACGAAGAGGTCTCCCAGCCCTCGATCGAAGATGATCTCGGCTGCCAGCCGCGAATCGGAACATCCGAACAGCACGGCGAACGGCTGCTGCCTGGGCGCCACCGCCGATCGCCGGTCGGCGTCCTGGTTCGGGTGCAGCCGTTCGCCCCGCACAAAACGCGCGTTGCCTTCCTGCAGGACCGCGAGTGCCTCGGCAGGTGTGGAAACAGCAGGATCGAAATCGGACACGGACAGCAACCTACCGCTGGTCCGGAGCGCGACGGGCCTGATTGCGGCAACGACACCCGGCGTCGCGGTACTGCCTCCCTGCCCGGTCTGCCTCCTCCTGGACCGGTCCGCCTCGGCTACTCGATCTTCTCCGGTTCGGCGAGGCCCGCCAGGGCGGCGCGGTCCTCCGCCAGGGCGTAACCGGCCTTGACGGTGCTGTACGCACGAGCATCCACCCGAACGCGAGGCGGGCCCGATGACCTCGTGCCGGAGGGGCAGCGTCACGATCACCAGTAGGGTCCGTTGTGATGGACGGTTCGAGGGGGCGTGCCGTGGACGTACCGGGCGTGGATCCGCTGGACGACGACGACCCGCGAACCGTCGGCCCGTACACGGTGTTGGGCCGTCTCGGTGGTGGCGGGATGGGCACGGTGTACCTGGCGCGCCGTGACGGGCAGAGCCCGCCCGTCGCGCTGAAGGTGATCCGCGGTGACCTCGCGCGGGTGCCCGAGTTCCGCGAGAGGTTCCTGCGCGAGGCGCACGCCGCGCAGCGGGTCGCGAGGTTCTGCACCGCGGAGGTGCTCGACGTCAGCGTGGACGGCCGGCGCCCCTACCTGGTCACCGAATTCATCGACGGCCCCGACCTGTCGACCGCGGTGCGGAAGCGGGGCCCGCTGCCGATCACGGAGCTGGAACGGCTCGCGGTGGCCGTCGCCTCGGCGCTGACCGCGATCCACGCCGCCGGCGTGGTCCACCGTGACCTCAAACCGGGCAACATCATGCTGTCGTCGTCCGGGGCGCGCGTCATCGACTTCGGCATCGCCCGCGCCCTCGACGTGACGACGATGATGACCCAGGGCGGTATCGGCACACCGGCCTTCATGGCCCCCGAGCAGGCTCTCGGCCAGCCGGTGACGGCCGCGGCGGACGTCTACGCCTGGGGCGGCGTGCTCCTGTTCGCCGGTACGGGACGGCTGCCCTACGGTGAGGCACCCACGCCTGTGATCCTCTACCGCGCGGTCAACGAGGAACCGGACCTCACCGGCCTGGACGCGGGCCTGCGGCCCCTCGTCGAACGCGCCATGCGCAAGGACCCGGCCGAGCGCCCGACCGCACACGACCTCTTCCTCGAACTGGTGGGCGGCCGCCCCACCCCCGCACCTGCCCTCGGGTCGACAGCGCCTGGGCCGTCCGTCACCGGGCCGCTGGTTCCGGAGCCGGCGGTTCTCGCGGCGTTCGACGAGACGCTGCCGGTCTCGGCGCCGCCGTCGTTACCAGGGCCGCCGCCTCGCCTGGTCCATCAGGGTGACCCGCCGTTCCGGGACGGTCCGCCCCATCAGGAATCGGATGACGTCCCGGTCCCAGTCCCGGTCCGCAGCCGTCGGTCCCGTGGTCGGCTGCTCGGGGCGTTGGCCTCGGCCGCGCTCGTCCTCACGCTCGTGGTCGTGCTCGCAGTCGTCCGGATGGGCGATGACGACACGGGGGGTGCGCGGGCCGAGACCCCGGGCGGAGCCACGGCGACCTCGGCGGCCTCCTCCTCGTCCGCTCCCGAAGCCTCGTCCATGTCTGATGTCTCCTGCGCCACCGGAGCGATCGTCGCGGAGGGATCCACCGCCCAGAAGAGCGCGATGGATCAGTGGATCACGAACTACCAGAACCACTGCTCGGGCGCGACGATCACCTACCAGCCCACCGGCTCGGGCTCCGGACGCGCGCGGTTCGCCGCCGCGCAGGTCGACTTCGCGGGCTCGGACTCGATGCTCGAGGGTGACCAGAAGCGCGGGGCCGACGCACGCTGCACGGATGGCGTCGCCGCGGAGCTTCCGATGGCCGTCACGCCGATCGCGATTGTCTACAACCTGCCCGGTGTGGACGGTCTGCGGCTGTCTCCCGCCACGCTCGCCGGGATCTTCTCCGGCCAGATCCTCGTCTGGAACGCATCGGAGATCTCCGCCGACAACCCCGGTGTGAAACTGCCCAACACGGCGATACAGGGTGTTCACCGCTCGGACAGTGGCGGCGTCACCGACACCCTGACAACGTTCCTGGACGCCGCCGCCGGGGACGCCTGGACGTACGGCTCGGGCGTGGACTGGGAGGCCCCCGGCGGTGTGGGGGCGAAAGGCAGCGACGGCCTCGCGGCGACCGTCAAGGGCACACCGAACTCCGTCGGCTATCTCGACCTGCGGTCCGCGGAGAGCGCGGGTCTTCAGACCGCGAGAATCGAGAACGGCGCCGGCAAGTTCACCGACGTCTCCACTGGCGGTGTGACGGAGGGCCTCAGCTCGGCGCGGATCACCGGCACCGGTGGTGATCTCAGCTTCGTGAACGACTACTCCGCCATGACGGCGGGCGCATACGCGATCTACCTGGTGACCTACGAGATCGTCTGTACCAGGGGGCTGGAGTTCTCCCAGAGCGCGCTGGTCAGGTCCTTCCTGACCTACGTCTCCTCCGCGGCAGGTCAGGGAGCGGCCGCCGCACTCGGCTACGCGCCGCTTCCCGAGGGTCTGCGAAGCGAGGTCCAGGCCGTGATCGACGGGATCACCTGATCCGGGGCCGGTGTCAGAGCTGGCCGGCCCACAGGTCGGGGCCGAAGACCTCGTACCGGATGTTCTCGGCGGGCACGCCGCGGCGGAGCAGGCTGGCCCGGACGTCCCGCATGAACGGCAGCGGTCCGCACAGGTAGGCCCGCACGCCGTCCGGGACCGGAAGCTTGTCGGCGTCGATCAGGCCGGCCTCGACCCCGGGCCCGGGCGCCTCGTCGCGCTGCTCGTACCAGGTCAGCTCCTCGAAACGGCGCAGCTGGCGGCCCAGCATCCGCACCTCGTCGCGCACCGGGTGGGACCGCGGGGAATGGTCCGCGTGGGCGACGACGACGCGCCGGTCCGGCCGCGTACGGGTGACGTGGTCGAGCATCGCGACCATCGGAGTGATCCCGATTCCGGCACTGACCAGCAGCAGCGGGTCGAAGCTGTCGTCGAGGACGACGTCCCCGAATGGCTGGCTCACGTCCAGCACCGTGCCGACATCGACGCTGTCGTGGATGAACGAGGAGACCGCCCCGTCCGGGTTGCCGTCCGATCCACGCACCCGGCGGACGGTCAGGCGCATCCCGGCCCGTCCGGGAGCTGTGGAGATGGTGTACTGCCGGGGCTGCCGTCGTCCGTCCGGAAGGTCGACGGCGACCGACACGTACTGCCCGGCCTGCCAGGGCGGTGCCGGCTGGCCGTCCGCGGGGAGCAGCAGCAGCGAGATGACGTCGGGCGTCTCATCGGTCCGGCGGATGACCTCCCAGGGGCGCCAGATGTGCCTCGGGTCCACCCCGGCTCGCTGGTAGACACGGGCTTCCTCGGCGATGAGCTGGCAGGCGAACAGCCAGTACACCTCGTCCCACGCGGCGGCGATCTCGGGTGTGACGGCGTCGCCGAGCACGTCGCCCACGGCGGCGAGCAGGTTCCGGCCGACGATCGTGTACTGCTCGGGGAGCACCCCCAGGGAGGCGTGCTTGTGGGCGATCCGCTCGAGCACGGGCTGGAACGACGGGGCCTGCGGGTCGATGAGCTGCGTGGCGTAGGCGACCACCGAGGCCGCCAGCGCCCGCCGCTGGTCGCCGTTGGCCTGGTTGCCCTGGTTGAACAGGCGCAACAGCTCGGGGTGCGCGGTGAACAGCCGCGGGTAGAACGCCGAAGTGATCTCGACGCTGTGGGCGGCGACGACCGGGGCGGTGGCGCGCACGACAGCGGCCGATTCGATGGAGAGCACGAGTCGTCCTCCTGACCCGGTTCCGCCGGCTACGGAACCTGAGGGGGTGGATAGGTCCGGGATGGATGAGGGGAGAAGCCCGGACGGGATGGAGCCGTCTGCCCCAGGGCTGTCGAAGGCCGGCCCTGCTGACGGAGGGGGATCGAGGTGGGCGATGCACAGGTCTGGTTCGACGAACGGCACGACGCGCGGCACCAGCGGGCTGCCCAGTCGTTCGAGCAGGCCGGAGAGCAGGCCCGCGTGCACCGAGCAGATGACGTCGGGGTGGACCGCTGCCACGGCCCGGAACGGGCAGGAGTGCAGCAGCATCCGCCGGCCCACTCCCGCGGTGCCCGGGGTACCCGGGGCGTCGGCTGGTTCGACTTCGGGGTCGAAGCCGAGTTCGGCGAACACCGCGGCCGCCTGGTCGATGGCGGTCGTCTGGTCGACCAGGCGTGCCTGTTCCGCGGGGCCGGAACCCGGCCGGGCGTCCGGTCCTTCGGCGGGGGCTGGCGCGGGTTTCTCGACCTGTCGGCTGGCCCAGGCCTGTCCGGCCTGGCGCGCGATCCGGGCACGTTCGGCCGGGGTGGCGGCCAGGTTCTCCGCCAGCACGAACAGCAGCTGTTCGTGCTCGTAGCCGGCGCCGCCGTCGTCGTCGGCCGGGTCGCTGGCCGTCGCACCGGCGGCGACGGGTGAGTAGGTCACCCTCGGTCGGCCGGGGGCGGAACGGGGTTCCGGCCGTGCGCTGACCAGGCCGGCTCCGACCAGGACGTCCAGGTGGAAGCGCACGGTGGAGACGGCGAACCCGGTGGTCTCGGCGAGTTCCCGGGCGTCGAGCGGCCGGCCGGCCGCTCGCAGGGTGGCCAGCAGACCGAGCCGGCTGTCCGTGGCTAGCGCGCCGTGCCGCCGGGCCCGCCCGCCGCCCCCGGTGCCGGGCCCGGTGTCACCTGCCGGGCGGACGTGCCGCGGTTCCGGCTGCATCCGAACCTCCCGATCTCGACCTTGTAGAAGTTCGATGTCGGGAGCATAAGCACGAAGATATTCGTTTTTACTATCAGAGTCGTTTTTATGCAATCCGTCACAGCCGCTGGACACGAAGTGCTGGGAACCCTTATAGGCTGGCGCGCGTGAGTGAACGCCGGATTCCCGGCCAACCGGACCACTGAGGAGACCGCTCAACGGTGGGTTGTGGGTTCTTCCTCAGCTGGGCACGCGGTGTGCCCAGCTGAGGAGGACGAGATGCTGGTAGCGGCGGGCCGGGCAGCCGACTGGGGCCTTGCGCGCCGGGGCTCGGCAGGTCAGGCCGTGGTCGCGAGGGCCCGGTGGCCCTGCGAGGGGAGGGTCAGAACGAGGGCAGCCAGCCCGGTGAGGGTGACGATGGACGTCCGTATTCCCTAGCTGACACGCTCCGGCTCGGCGAAGGCCGCGAGGGCGGTGCGGTCCTCCGGAAGGGCGTAGCCGGCGGTGACGGTGCTGTCGACGGCGTCGTCGTAGCGCTGCTGGTAGGTGGCCCGGTCCGGGTAGAGCGCGGCCAGCCGGTCGGCGGGCAGCGGCTTCGCCGAGCCGAGCAGCAGGCAGAGCACCGACGGGTCCGGGCCCTGCGCGCCGGACAGCGACGCGACCGGGACGTCGACCGGTGGGGTGCGGATTCCGCCGAGCGCGATGCCGTCGGCGTCCCGGCGGATCTGCGGGGTCGCGCCCGGGGCGACCTCGATGAGCGGGGCGGCCTTCGGTGCCTTCCCGGTGGTGATCCACGCCGTGAGCGCCCGCAGGCCGGCCTTGGCGACGACGTGCATCGGCCCGTTGTTGATCGGCACGCCGCAGTTCATCTTGTCCGCGTTCGGCCCGAGCAGGTGCGCGTCGGCGTGCGCGGTGCCGGCGACCTCCCAGAGCCGGAACCGCTCGCTGTCAGGCTGGCGGGCCTTGTACGAGTTGAGCACGCCGAGCAGGTCGGACTCGGTCTGCGTGTTGAGGATCGGGGCGTCCAGGTCGGTGCGCAGGGCCGTCGGCGCGCCCTGCAGGGCACCCGCGAGGTCGGCCGGCTGGTCGGCGCCGACCAGCGGCAGCCCGGCGGCGCCGCGGCTGTGCACGAAGAAGCCGTCGAACTCGGCGGTGAGCGGCTGCACGCCGTTGATGTAGGTGACGAGCGCCGCCGCCGACTGCGACTCGCCCGCCGCGACGACGACCGACGGCTTCGCCCCGTCCAGCCCGGCGCCGGCGCCGACCGCGCGGGCGACCTGGGTGTAGATGTCGAACGAGAAACCGTCGCCGGGATGGGTGAGCGTCCCGTACCGGGCCGGGTCGATCGCGCGCAGGCCCCGCCCGGCGATGCCTTCGGCGCCGGGCGCGGTCACCAGTACCGGCCCGCCGAGGATGCCGATGCGCTGCGCCGAGACGCCGACCCAGACGTCACCGCGCCGGGTGATCTCCTCCTGCAGGCTGGTCCACTCCGGGTCGGCGTCGACACCACCGCTGACGTTGAGCCATTCGACGACGACGGTTCCGCTGAACCGCTCGGTCTGCGCCGGCCGGCGCACCAGCACCCGGGTGCGGTAGGGCGCCGAGCCGTCCGGGGTGAAGGTCCACCGGCCGTCGGAGCTCAGCTCCCCTTCGGAGCGGTAGGAGGTGGCGGTGCCGGCGGCGACGTACTCGTGCTGCACGTAGCCGGCGGGCTCCAGGTCCGCGGGCGTCGGCGACCCGATGAACACGCCGTTGCCGCCGGTGAGCTCGGTGGACAGGTCCGCCGCCGGCCCCTCCGCCCGTGGCGTCGTCCGCGTGACGGCGGTCGGTGCCGCCGTCGTCTCGGCGGAGTCGCTCCCGTGCCCGGACGACGTCCGTCCGGCCGAGTCGGGCCGTTCGCCGGTGATCGGGTCGGAGCAGGCCGCGAGGACCGGCAGCAGCAGCGCCGCGGCCACCAGCGCACCCGCGCGGGCCGCGCCGCTGCGGCCCGGCCGGCGTAACCCCCGGCTTCCCGGGCTGCGCGGGACCGACGAGGAACGGGCCCCCCGGCGCAAGGCGGCGGACGAGTCGGTCCGCCGGGAACGGGACTCGGTCCCGAAGCTTGTCATATCTACCTCTCCGGAAAGACTGTGCCGCCAGTCGGGCCGCATGCCCGCGCGGATCATCCGGCGGCGTCGTGACGTGCCCGTGAGCCTGCCGCCTTGCACGATGAGGATCAACTCAAGGCGGCGGCCACAGGCCACGGAAATCGGCGAGTCGACCCGGCGCATCTCCGAGCTGGTCTCCGCCGTCCGGTCCTACTCCCATCTCGACCAGGCGTCCATGCAGAACGTCGACGTCAGCCAGGGCCTGGAGAGCACCCTGGTGATGCTGCGGCACAAGATGCCGGCACGGGTGCGGGTGGAGCGGCGGTACGGGGCCGACGTCCCCACCATCGACGCCCACGCCGGCGAGCTCAACCAGGTGTGGACCAACCTCATCGACAACGCGGTCGACGCGATGAACGGCGCCGGTACGCTGCGCCTGACCACCTCGCACGATGACACCGGTGCCGGTAGTGGCGCGGTGATCGTCGAGATCGGCGACGACGGGCCCGGGATGCCGCCGGAGGTCGCCGCCCGTGCCTTCGAGGCCTTCTTCACGACCAAGGACGTCGGCAAGGGCACCGGTCTCGGCCTCGACATCGCGCGGCGTATCGTCGTCGAACGCCACTGCGGCACGATCACGATCGAGTCGAAGCCCGGCGACACCGTGATCAGGGTCCGCCTGCCCCTGCGCCAGCCCTCCGCCGGCTGAGAGCATGCTGCCGGCCGCCAGCCTTCTGCCGGTTGACAGCGGCACGCCGAGGCGACGGACCCGCCGACGGCAGCAGCCGAGAGGGGTTTCATGGCCGGCCTGGAGATCTTCACCGACGGGGCCTGCAGCGGCAACCCCGGCCCGGGCGGCTGGGGTGCCGTGCTGCGCTACGGGGCACACGAGAAGACGCTGTACGGCGGTGAGGCCGCCGACACCACGAACAACCGGATGGAGCTGCTCGCCGCCATCAGGGCGTTGGAGGCACTCACCCGCCCGTCCACGGTGCGCCTGCACACCGACAGCCAGTACCTGCGCAACGGCGTCAGCGGATGGCTGCCGCGCTGGAAACGCAACGGGTGGCTGACCGCCGACAAGAAACCGGTCAAGAACGCCGACCTCTGGCAGCAGCTGGACGTCCTGGCCGGCCGGCACACCATCGAATGGCTCTGGGTGAAAGGGCACGCTGGGCATCCCGACAACGAGCGCGCCGACCGGCTCGCGAACCGCGGGATGAAGGAGGCCCGAACGCCCACGAAGCGTTCCGGTGTTACCTCGGGCTGATCCACTCCGTCCAGATCGTGGCGGCGTGGCGGCAGTGCCGGGGCGATGAAGGGGACGGTGGGTCGGTGGCTGGGCTGGAGCAGTTGGCGGAGCGGTTCGGCGAGCAACGGCCGTACCTGCGGTCGGTCGCGTACCGCCTGCTCGGCTCGTGGGACGACGCGGACGACGCGGTGCAGGAATGCTGGGTCCGGCTGAGCCGATCCGACGTCGGCGAGGTGCTGAACCTGCGGGCCTGGCTCACCACCGTCACCAGCCGGATCTGCCTGGACATGCTGCGGGCCCGGGCAAGCCGGCAGGAGCAGTCCCTCGATGGCGATGTGCCGCTGGACGTGCACCTGCCCGATCCGGTTGTCGCCCCGGCCACGGGCGCCGACCCCGAACACGAGGCACTGCTCGCCGACGCGGTCGGGCTCGCCCTGGACGTCGTCCTCGGGACGCTCAGCCCGCCCGAGCGGATCGTCTACGTCCTGCACGACCTGTTCGCGGTCCCGATGGCCGACATCGCCGTGATCCTCGGCCGGACACCGGCGGCCACCAAACAGCTCGCGAGCCGCGCCCGCCAACGGGTCCAGGGCAACGCCCTCGGCGGCGTCCGCGCGAGGCAGCCGGCAACGGCGCCGGACCGGACCGCTGACCACGCGGTGGTCCAGGCGTTCTTCGCGGCCGCCCGCGCCGGCGACTTCGAGGGCCTGCTCGGCCTGCTGGCCCCGGAGGTCATCATGCGCGCCGACGGAGGCCCGAGCCGGCCGTCCGTCACCGCGGTGGTGCGGGGTGCCGCGGCGGTCACCCGCCGAGCGCTGATGTTCGCCCGGCCGGACGCAGCCGTCCACCCGGTGCTGGTCGACGGTGAAACGGGTGTCGTCGTGACCGTCGCCGGGACGCCCGTGTCGGTCATGGGCTTCGCCGTACGTGCCGGCACCGTCGTCGCGATCGACGTGCTGGCCGACCCAGCCCGTCTCGAGCGCCTGCGCCTACCGGACCTGCCTGTGACGTAGGCGTCTGTGCCGTGCTGTGCCGTGCTGTGCCGTGCCGTGCCGTGCTGTGCTGTGCTGTGCCGTGCCGTGCCGTGCCGGGCGGGGCGGGGCGGGGCGGTTCGGCGGAACCGCCCCGCACCGGCGACCACCACCTGATCTGGTCAGCTCCAGGAGGTGCCCGCGGGCTCCTTGATCGTGGTGTTGATCCGGTTGAAGAAGTTCGTCGTCGCGATCATCAGGATGATGGCGGCGAGCTGCTGCTCGTCGTAGTGCTTCGACGCCTCGGCCCAGATCTCGTCGGTGACCTGGCCGGGCCGGTCGCTCAGGCGGGTGACCGCCTCGGTGAGCACGAGCGCGGCCCGCTCGGCGTCGTCGAACAGCGGCGAGTCGTACCAGCCCGCCGTCGCGTGCAGCCGCTCGTCGCTCTCCCCGGCCTTGCGCGCGTTCGTCACGCCCGCGTGCACGCAGGCCCCACAGCCGTTGATCTGGCTTGCCCGCAGATGAACGAGCTCCATCGTCCTCGGGTCCACCCCGCCCGCGGCCATCGCCCTGTACAGGGCCTGTATCGCCTCCATGCCGTGCGGCAACAGCAGCGCCGGGTTCTTCATCCGTGCCTGCATCGTCATCCTCTTTCACTCCCTGCCGAGATGCTCTTTCTCGCGGCTGACAGGGAGGAGACGGACGGGATCGCACGGAGGTAACACGGCGACCGCGGGCTGGGCGGGCGCGTCGGCTGAGCGGGCGGGTCGGCCCCGGTGGCTGAGCCGGGCCCGGGGCTGCGGCGCCCGCCTCGCGTCAGGCGGCCTGGGCCTTCGTGCGGTCGCGCTCGAGGTAGAAGTTGGCGGCCTCGCGGATCTCGTCGGCGGTGGGGGAGGGCTCCCATCCCAGCTCGCGCGTGGCCTTGCTGTGATCCAGTGGAGGCATGAAGTGCATGAGCCGCACGCTCACGCTGTTCATCACGGTGTCGCGCCGCAGCACCTTCTGCCCGAAGTCGCCGAGGCGGCCGATGACCTTCATCACCGGAATCGGGATCCCGATCCGCGGCGGCTTCACCCCGCCCGTCTCGGCGGCGATCGTCACCAGTTCCTTCCAGGTCATGTAGCTCTCGCTGATGATGTACCGCTCGCCGACCCGGCCCTTCTCCGCGGCGAGCAGGAACGCGCGGGCGGCGTCCCGGATGCCGACGACCTCCATCGACGCCTTGCCGAAGTAGATCGGCATCTTGCCGCGGGCGGCGTCGGCGACCAGCTGGCCGTGCGGTGAGGCGTGGTCGGGAGCCCCGTAGGTCGTCGACACGTTCATCACGACCCCGGGCAGGTCACGCTCGCGGCAGTACCGCAGGACGAGGTCCTCGGCGTCGGCCCGGGCCTGGATGTACGGCCCGCCCAGGTGTTTCCAGGTGTTCGGGTCGTTCTCGTCGGCCGGGCGACCGTCGTCGGAGCGGCCGATCGTGCCGACGGTGCTGCAGAACACGAAACGCCGCACCTTCGCCTCGACGGCGGCGTCGAGCGCGTGCCGCAGCCCCTCGACGTTCGTCGCGAACAGCGGTGCCGGGTCACGCAGCCAGGCCCGGGCGTCGACGATGCAGTAGTAGACGGTGTCGACCCCGCGCATCGCCTCCACCAACGCGGCGTCGTCGGTCAGCTCGCCGTGGACGCGCTCGACCTGCAGGTCGTCGAAGGCCACGGTCGAGCTCGTCCTGCGGATCCAGACCCGCACGTCGTCGCCGCGCTCCGCCAGCTGCCGCGTCACATGCGAACCGAGGAAACCGCTCGCCCCCATCACCAGTTGCGTGTCGGCCACGAACCGACCTCCTTCTCACCCGATCTGCCGATCTGCCGATCTGGCGGCCTACCGACCTGCGGACACCTGCGGCGGTCTCGTCGGCGAGACCGAGAACGTCGCGTTCAAGCGCGTTCATACACGTTGTCGGGATTGTCGCGCACCTGCTCGGTGCGCTGCCCGGCTGGCGCCCGGAAGCGGGCAAGGCATCCGCACCAGGGTGACGACCCTGGCAGACGCGCCGCAGTGTCCGTCGACGGTGTCCGCGCGACGGATGCGGACACCCGCATGCGGCTCAGTTCATCGTGGAGCCGCCGTTGAGGTTGATCGTCTGGCCGGTCAGCCACGAGGTCTCCTCGGCCGCGAGGAAGACGACGGCGGCGCCGACGTCGGTGGGTGTGCCGAGGCGCCCTGTCGGGACCATGCCCGCCAGGGCCCGGGTGACATCGGGGTTCTCGGTCGAGTTGTCCATCATGCCGAGGGCCAGGGTGTTCGCGGTGATCCCCTCTTTGGCGACCTCCTGGGACAGGTGCCGGACGAAGCCCTCGATGCCACTCTTCCCCGCGCCGTACAGGGCGACGCCGATCGCCAGGCCCGTGCGCCCGGCTCCGGAGGAGATCTGGATGACGCGGCCCCAGTGTGCGCTGACCATGTTCTCGATCACCGCGTGGATGCAGTGCAGGGATCCGAAGATGTTGATGTCCACCGGGCCGCGCCACAACGCGGGATCGAGCGCGCGGAACGGCCGGGCGACCATGTCGGAATGGATTCCGGCGTTGTTGACGAGGATGTCGACCGGGTGCCCGAACGCCTCGCCCGCGGCGGCGACGCCCGCTCGCACCGCGTCGGGGTCCAGCACGTCGAAGGGGACCGCGACCGCCTTGCCGCCGGCGGCCTCGATCTCGTCTCGAACCGCTTCGGCGCGGCCGGCGACGAGATCGTTCACGGCGACCGCCGCCCCCTGCGCGGCGAGGGCCCGTGCCGCGCCCGCGCCCATGTTCTGGCCGGCTCCGGTCACGAGCGCCACGTGTCCATCGAGTTCGAACATTGCCAACTCCTCGTGTTCGGTGGTTGATGGTGCGTCGTCGGTGGCGGTCGCCAACGGTCGGATCGCGGCCAGCCGTCGGCGTCGACTCAGTCCGGCGGGTACCTCAGTCCGGCGGGTGGCTCAGCCTGGCGGATGCGGGTGGCTCAGGCCGGTGGGTGGCGCAGGCGGGCCCGGTTGAACTGGTGGGGCTGCCAGCCGTCGACCAGGGCGGAGCCGTCGAGGGTGCGCACCGGGCGGTCGAGCTCGACGAGCAGGGAGAGGCTGTAGGTGAGCCGGCCGGTGAGAGCGGGCGGTGGCGGGCAGCTGGCGAGGGCGAGGGCGGCCTCGGCCATGGTCTCGACCGGCTCGGTGACGTCGTCGGGGTACGGCCAGTCGTCGCGGACCTTCACGGCGCCGTCGGGGGAGAGCACGTTGACGGCGATGCCGTCGGCGACGGTTTCGGCGGCCAGCGCGGTGCTGAGCCGGTGCAGGGCGGCCTTGGACGAGCCGTACAGCGATCCGCGCATGTTCGGCGGGGTGTCGCGGTAGGGCGGTCCGGCGGGGTGCTCGCCGGCGAACGATCCGATGTTGATGATCCAGCCGGTGCCGCGGGCGCGCATGCCGGGCAGGGCCTGGCGGCAGAGGTCCCAGGGGGAGCGCAGGTTGACCTCGAGCGCGTGGTCGATCGCCTGGTCGGTGACGTCGAGGAAGGGTGCGAAGCCGCCCGCCCCGGCGTTGTTGACCAGGATGTCGATCGGGCCGAGAGCCTCCCGCGCCCGGCGGATCAGGCCGGCGCGTCCGCCGTCCGGGCGGGCCAGGTCCGCGGTGAGGGCGACCGCTTTCCCGCCGGCCGCCTCGATGGCGCGCAGGGTGTCGGCCAGCGAGCCGTGCCCGTCGCTGGCCTCCTCCCGGTCGGTGCGTGCGGTGATGGCGACCGCGGCGCCGGCGGCGGCTAACCGGATGGCGATGGCCGCGCCGATGCCCCGGCTGGCTCCGGTGACCAGTGCGCGGCGACCAGCGAGATCGTCCATGTGATGACTCCTTTCGACGGGTTCCGCGTCGCGGGCTCGCGTCAGGCGGCCGCCTGACGCCCACCGCCACGGTCGGGCCGAACCGCTGTGGCCGGTCCGGAGCGAGTGGCCAGCTGTGGCGGCCGTACGCGGCGGACCTCGGCGATCAGTCGCGGGTGAGGCGACCGGTCGTCCGCCTGAAGACCGCGCCGGACCGGCGGAAACTGTATGATTCATACCATGTGGAATCTGGATCAGCACCCGGGTCTGCGCTGGGTCCGGCCGTCACCCTGGGCGGAGGCAGGCCTGCTGGCGACCGGCCGCCCATGCGGCTCCGAGGAAGAACTCCGATGACGGGGCGTGACGGCACGCTGGTCCTGGTGGACCTGGCCGACGACGGAGTCGCCCGGCTGACGTTGGATGATCCAGGTCGGCGCAACGCCCTCTCTCTGGAGATGAGCACCGCGCTGGCGAGTGCCGTCACGGAGGTGCTGGCAGCGGGTGCGCGGGCGATCGTCCTCACCGCCACGCCGCCGGTGTTCTGCTCCGGCGGCTCGCTGGACGACCTGCTCAAACCCGAGGTTCCGTTGCGCGAGATGTACGAGGGCTTTCTCCGTCTCGCCGCGGCGCCGGTGCCGACGATCGCGGCCGTGTGCGGCCCCGTCGTCGGCGCGGGCCTGAATCTGCCGATGGCCTGCGATGTCGTCCTGTGTTCGCCGTCAGCGGTCTTCGACCCACGCTTTCTTGACGTGGGCATTCATCCGGGCGGAGGTCACCTGTGGCGGCTGTCGAGGCTGGTGGGTGTCCAGGGCGCCGCGGCGCTCATCCTGCTCGGCGACAGGCTGACCGGGGACGAAGCCGCCGCGCGCGGGCTCGCGTGGCGCTGCGTGCCCGACGGCGACCTGCTCGACACGGCCCAGGCGCTCGCACGGCGGGCAGCGGGGCGTGACGCCGAGCTGGTGGTGCGGACCAAGCAGTCGCTGCGGGCCAGCGTCGCGTTGAGTGATGCGACGGCGGCGATGGAGCTTGAGCTCGCCGCGCAGGAATGGGCGGTGTCCCGGCCCGGATTCACCGAGCGGGTGGCCGCGATCCGAGACCGCATCCGCCGGGGCGCCGCGAGGTAGGGCGTCCGGAGGTCAGCCGAGTCGCTGTGCGGTAGGTGAGGAGCGCGAGATGGCCGGATTCGTCACCCGCAAGCCCCCGAGCTTCAGCTCGGTCGACCAGGAACGACTGCACCGCAAGCAACGGTTGGCGGCGGCCTTCCGGGTGCTCGGCCGGTCCGGGTTCAACGAAGGCGTCGCCGGGCACGGCAGCGTCCGCGACCCGGAGCTGCCCGACCACTACTGGGTGAATGCCTACGGGCAGAGCTTCCGCCAGATCAAGGTGTCCGACCTGTGCCTGGTCGATGGCTCGGGCACGGTCGTGAGCGGCCCGAACAAGGAGCCCGGTGCCCGCAACCTGGTCGCCTTCGCCGCGCTGACCATTCACGGCGCCGTGCACGACGCCCGCCCCGACGTCGTCTCGGCCGTCCACACCCATGGCCTGTACAGCCGGACGTGGGCCGCGCTCGGCCGCCCCCTGGACCCGATCTCCCAGGACGCCTGCGCCTTCTACCAGGACCAGGGCCTTCTCGACGACTACACCGGCGTCGTGCTCGAACAGGAGGAGGGCAGGAGGCTGGCCGCGGCGCTCGGGGACCACAAGGCCGTCCTGCTGCGCAACCACGGTGTCCTGACCGTCGGCCATTCCGTGGACGAGGCGTTCTGGTGGCACCTGAGCTACGAGCGTTGCGCCCAGTCGCAGCTGATGGCGGAGGCGGCCGCCACCGTGCCACATCTCGTCCCGCCCGAGGCCGCGGCGCTCACCGCCTCCCAGGTGGGAAGCCACCGCTTCGGCTGGTTCTCCTTCCAGCCCCTCTACGACTGGATCGTCGCCGAGGAGCCCGACCTGCTGGAGTGAGCGTGCCGAATCCGGTCGGCCTGCGTCGGCCGGTCGGTGGGACGGCCGTCCCCCGCGCGGCCGTAGCCTGGCCTGCATGACATTCCCGCGCGTTTCCAGTTCTGGTGGTGAGCTTTCTGACCCGTGATCTCAGCCCTCGCGACGTACGGCGCATCCGGACCGCCGTACGACGCAACGACGGGGAGGTCGTCGCCGACCACATTCGCAACATGATCGTGTGGGGTGAGCTTCGCAGCGGTGAGCGGCTCGTGCCCGAGGAGATCGCCGAAGAGCTCGGAATCAGCCGTATCCCGGTGCGGGAGGGAATCATCGCGCTGGAACGTGAGGGGTGGGTCGCCGTCGAGCCCCGGCGTGGCTCCTTCGTCCGCGGCATCGACCGCCGCACCGCGCGTGATCACTACGTGCTCCTGGGCGCGGTCCAGGGTTTCGTCGCGGTCCGAGCGACGCAGCGTGCGCAGGACGCGGATGTCCGGATGCTCGCGGAGCACGTTCGCCTGATCGGGGATGCCGGCTGCGTTCATGACACGACCGATGTCTATGACTCCTTCACCGCCGTCCTGCGGGCGGCGGCCAGATCGGTGCGCGCCGATCGGCTGCTGCGGGTGCTGCCCGAGTACGCGTCCGCCGACACGTTCGACGACCGCGAGGAGGTGATGCGCATCCAACGCCACGGCGTCCGTGCGGTCGTCGCGGGGGTCGAGGCCCGGAACACCGCCCAGGCGGCCGCCGCGGCCCGTGAGGTCCACCGCGAGCTGGGAGCCTGCGTCGAGCGGTTCCTCACCAGCCGCGGGATCTTCGCGCGGGAACCGGGCGACACAGAGTCGCGCCCACCGGTCCGTTGGCACGGTGCGTTCGGCCGCCGTAGCAGGGCCAGCCGCCTCGCGCCGGTCGACAGCGGTGCCGAGCGTGCGGTTCACCATGTCCGTGAGCAGATCATCCGGGGGGAGCTGGCTCCGCGTCAGCGGCTCGACCGGGAGTCGATCGCCGACGCGATCGGAGTGAGCCGGACGCCGATGCGGGAGGCCGTCGTCGCGCTGGAACGCGAAGGGTGGATCACGGTCGAACCCCACCGCGGCGCCTTCGTGAACGCCTTCGACGCCGACTACGTCCGGGATCACTACGAGATCTTCGCGATCATCTTCGGTCTCGCGACGACGCTGACCTACAGGCGCGGCGGCGATCCCGCCGTCGAGCGCCTGCTGGCCTTCCAGCCGGCTCTTCGCGCGGCCTCGGATCCTGACTCCTTCGAGCGGGTGAACGCCGAGATCCTCGACCTGATCATCGAGACGGCGGACAGCCCGCCGCTGATCGGCGCGCTGCGCGCCATGCCGGAGATCGTCCCCGACTTCTTCAGGCAGGTCCCGGGCGCGATGCAGGCACAGGGGCAGGGCTTCGACGAGGTCTGTACGGCGCTGCGCGACGGCGACACGGATCAGGTCGAAACGGCGTGGTGGTCACTGATGAGCGGGGTGGCTGACCGCGTCGTCGACTTCCTCGACCGTCGGGACCAGGGGGCCGCGCGCGTCAGCGCGGCAGGATCCCGGGGTTGAGGATTCCGGCCGGGTCGAACGCTGCGCGGACACGGGCGAAGATCTCCCGTTCGGCGGCTGTGCGGGAGAGCGGCAGCCAGTCGGCCTTCAGTGCTCCGATTCCGTGCTCGGCCGAGATCGAGCCGCCGAGGGAGGCCACATAGGAGAAGACCGCGTCCTGGTGGCGGCCGTCCACCTCGGCAGCCGGGGCGATGTTGACGTGCACGTTGCCGTCGGCGACATGACCGAACGTGATGACCCGTGCGCCAGGGTCCACGGCGGTCACCACATCGCCGACGGAGGTGGCCAGTTCCACCCAGCGTCCGGCGGGAACCGAGACGTCGAGTTTCAGCGGCGGTGCCAGGAAGCCCGCCGCTTCAGGATGCCGCTCCCGGTACGCCCAGAGGCGGGCACGGTCGGCCGCACCGTGCCCGACGGCGACGGGCAGATTGCCGGCCAGTTCGGCGAGCGCCTCCAACGCCCCTGCGTCGGAGGCCTCGAGCAGGAGATAGGCCTCGGCGGGGGCGTCCAGCGGCGGTGTGAGGTCGGTGTTGCGTAGCAGGATGTCGAGCCCCGTCCGGGTGAAGAACTCCGCCGAGACCAGCCCGGGAACCTCCTGGAGGGCCCTGATCGCCAGACCGTGCAACTCCGCCAGCCCCGGCAGGCCCAGCACCGCGACGATCGGGTCGCGCAGGCGTGGCACCAGCCGCAGGCGCGCCTTCGTGACGACCGCCAGGGTGCCCTCCGAACCCGCCAGCAGGCTCGGGTAGTCGTAGCCCGTGTTGTCCTTCGTCAGCCCGGACAGGTGCGACAGGACGGTGCCGTCCGACAGGACCGCCTCGACTCCCCGGATCTGCGCCCGCATGGGCCCGTTGCGCAGGACGCGTACGCCGCCGGCGTTCGTGGCGATCGTGCCGCCCACGGTCGCGCTGTGGCGGCTGGTGATGGCCACCCCGAAATCCAGGTCGGGATGTGCGTCCGCGAGCTGCGCCAGGGTGACCCCGGCACCGGCCGTCACCTGCATCGCGGCCCGGTCGACCGGGCCGAGCGAGTCCAGGCGGCCCAGGCTCAGCACCAGCTCGCCGGCACGCGGCACCCCGCCGCCGACCAGGCCGGTGTTGCCGCCCTGTGGCACGACGGGAATTGCCGCGGCGGAGCACAGCGCCAGTACCGCGCAGACCTCGGCGGTGTCCCGTGGCCGGACGACGGCGGAGGCGAACCCGCGATATCGCCCGGTCCAGTCGACCACGTACCCGGCGGTCCGCGAGTCCGTCAGCACGTGCTCCGCACCGACGACGTCGACCAGATCCTGACGCAGACCCGCCGGGAGGCTTGGGCGGGAAAGCGATTCCTCGGCGGACGGCAGAACCATCGACCTGCTCCTTTGGCTGACTGTGCTGAATGTTGCGTGGTTGGCCTTCGCCTGCGGTGCCGGTGGCCGCCGACACCGAGGTCGCGGTAATGCACGTCCACCGACCGGCCGGCGACAGTTGGCCACGCACCACCGTTCAAGACGCTGCTGTCCCAGCGACCAATCTCCGACACCGCCCCGGGAATCCAAGGTCGCGCGGCGATACCGGATCAAAGCCGCCGCGGCAGCAGATCGCAAGATCCCGGTCGTCGGCCGGTCGGTGGGTCAGCTGCGCCCGCGACCCGCCGAGCGCCGCCTCCACCCCGGGGAGGTCGATCAGCATTTCAGTGATTACGTTGAGGTAATGTGCGTTATCCGTGGCCGCCACAGTGGATACACGACCATTCCGAAACAGGACAATATCGACTAGCCGTGCGGAACCGCTACCAGGTGCTGACCTCTCGTTCGTAGACCGGACCCCTCGGCCGGGGGACGGTGCTTCATCTTGGCCGGCTGTTTTCATCCGACATACCATGGTCGATGGTGGTGTACTCCCCATCGAGATACGAATGCGGACGGACCTCGTAACAGCGGCCGGTCGGACTCGTCCACCGGAACACCCCCGGCCGGGGCTGGACCACCCGCCACCGGCCGTGATGACGCACCCGATGATGCCGCCGGCACAACGGCCCGAGATTCTCCACCAGCGTCTTTCCGCCCGAGGCATAGGGCCGGGTGTGGTCCAGATCGCAACGCCACGCCCGGCGGGTACACCGCGGGAACGTGCAGCACGGGTTCCGGGCCCGCACATGCCGCTTCTGCCCCGGGCTCGGATACCGCCGTTCTCCCAGCTCCACGAGATGACCCGCCGGGTCGGTGAGCATCCGCCGCCACGTCGAGGTCGGCCGCATCGCGATCTCCCGCGCGACAGCAGCGGGGAGCGGCCCGTATCCGGTCAGCTCGCCAGGCTCGGTGTCCATGCCGAGCAGGGTTCCGATCGGGATGACGACCTGCACTTCCGCGCCGGTCGGACCCGCCGGGCCGGGCTGCCCGTACCGGCCCAGGATAAGATCCATCAGGGTGTCGGCACGGACCTCATCCGGACTCCGGCTGTCCGTCTCACTCCGGTCGGCGATAGTGGCGTCGGCGATCCGTTCGATGCGCCCCAGACAGGCCAGTGCCGCGTCCGCGGGCAGCACCGCTCCCAGGACGGCCGTCCCGTCCTCCTCGGGGTCCACCCACACCCGCCGTTCCCGGCGCCGTTCCTCCGTGCGTTTCGCCGCACCATCTGGATCGATGGTGATCACCCCACGGCGGCACGCCGCCGTGAAACCAGCCCGATGCGCCCGCGGCCCCTTCCCCAACACGTGGTCAGCCACCCGGCCGGCGAGTTCGTCGTCCAACGGGGCGGTCGCATGCTCCAACGACCGCAGCCGCGGCAGATCCAACACCCCCTCGGTCAACGCCTGCAACCCCGCCGGCAGACGACGGACCACCTGGTCGGCGAAGTGCAGATGCCATTCGGCGGACCCGGTCGAGATCCGCATCACCCCCGCCACGTCCCCCGCGACCATCGAATCGAACAGATCCAGCTCGTCATAGCCCTCCGGCGGCCGGGCCGCGGCAAGCTCCGCCTGTATCCGGATCGCTTCCGCCTGCGCGGCGGCGATCCGCGCGCTCGCGGCCCCCAACCTTTCCAGGCGGTCGTTCAGCCATCCCTCGAACACCCGATGCGCGACTGGTATCTCCCCCTCCTCCTCCGAACCGAGCGTGCAGGGCGGGCCGGTCGGGTCGGTGAGGGTGGAGCAGGTGCTGGGAGTCATGGCACTGTCCTCCGGTCCGGAAACACACACCATTAGATCGAACGAGCGTTCGATTGCAAGGGTGATGCTAAGCCGGGAAGCGACTGGCAGGGTCGGGCTGGAGAGCGGAGGACACAAGGAGTTCACCCGCCACCCAGAACGTCTTGACAACCCGGCTTCCGGGTTGCAGCCTGAATCCGACATGCCATGCGGGGGCAAAAGACCCAGGATTCCTGGGTGGTTTGCACAGTGCATGGTCTCCATATATGGGAATCGGCAATCGATTAAATGGTGCACCTAGTGACGGTGGAGATGTTGAGCCAGGCTGCCAGTGACGTCTCCCGGGAATCCGAGAAGTCACGATCAACGCAGAAGAATAAAGCGGGAAACTCCGCGGACAGTCGCATCGAGATCACGCCCCGACAAGGCGGGTACTGAACCTGGGCGGGCGCCTCTCACTCACCAACGCCAGCCGAGTCGGAAGACCCATCCGATCAGCGGGTAGCCTACGAACCGGCCTCGGTGCTGAGCACACCGCGTCGGGCCAGTTCCGCGACGACACGCTGGCCGGCTTCGCGGAAGTCGTCGAGGCGGTGGCGGGCGGCCTTCTCACCGTCGCCGGCGGCGATGGCGCGTACGACGCGGGCATGTGCCTCGACCGTGTCGACCTGGCTGCGGTTGGTGCTGATCCGGAACACCAGCGGCAGGTACCCGCTGAAGGCGCGCAGCTCGGCGCGCAGGCGGCGGGAGCCACCGGCGCGGTGCTCGGTGGTGAGGATCAGACGGACGAGCTCGACCACGCGCTCCCGGTCGCCCTGCGGCACGGCCCGCAGCTCGTCGACCAGGCCTTCGAGCGCCGCGATCACCTCTGCGTCCCGCTCCTCGGCAAGGTGCCGGACGGCGACGCCGCTGAGCAGCCCGATGATCTCGAAATCGTCGTTGATCGACCTGGTGTCGAAGGGCTCGACGAAGACCCCCCGGTGGTACGCCGAGGAGACGATGCCATCGCGCTCCAGCATCACGATGGCCTCGCGGACGGGCAGCCGGCTCACGTCGAGCTCCCGGCACACCTGCTCCAGATCGATCCGGTCGCCCGACCGCAGGTGCCCTTCGAAGATCTGCTCCAGGATGTAGTCCACGACCGCGGTGCTCGTCTTGCTGCGAGGGACGGGGCGGCGCGCCACAGCGGATGATCCTTACAGGGGGAGATCCTTGTCGGAAACAGTGGACGCTACCACGGATCCTGGCCTGGCCGTGGCCGGCCCGGCCACGGCCGTCGTCGTACCCCCTGCCATCTGGGCGATGTGGGCCGGTTCCCGTCAGATCGGCGCGAAGAAGTGGGTGCCGTCGCGTTCCAGCTGGGCGATCAGCCCGAACTCCCAGTCGAGGTAGGCCTGCATGGCCTCGCGGGCGTTGTCGGTGCCCTCGTACGGCCGGCGGTACCGGTCGGTCGCCGGGGTGAGGAATCGCTGGCCGCCGGCCTCCAGCGTGGCTCCCGACGCCTGCCAGGCCCGTGTGCCGCCCGCCAGCGCGTACACCCGCCCGCTGCCCCCGCGACCGCCGCCGGGTCCACCGGCCGCGCTGTGTCCGTCGGCGAGGTCGGCGACCGCCCACCGGGCGAGCTCCCCGGTGGGAGAGGTGATGACCAGGCGTGCATGCGGCGGGAGGGCCTGCCCGGCGGGCCCCAGCTGCGCGCGGATCGCGAACCAGGCCCCCGGCACATGCCCGCGGACGTACTCGCGACTCGGCCCGATGTCCACGACGACGGTCGCGGTGGCCGCCGACGGGGTCGGACCCGCCAGCCAGGTCGCCAGCTCCGCCGGTTCGACCTCGTCGACGGCCGGCGCCGCGGGCCGCAGTGCGGCCGTCTGCCCCACCTCCGTGAGCGAAGGACCGGGCACCGTGAGGACGTAGGTCTCCCAGCCCATCTGCGCCAGCCACGACGCCGTCATGGTGGCGCGGACGCCGTCGTCGTCGGCGAGCACCAGGCGGGCGCCGCGCACGGGAGCGAAATGGTCGGTCTCCTGCACGAGCTGCCCGCCGGGCGCATGACGGAACCCGGGCAGGTGCCCCGCGGCGTACTCGCCCTCGTCGCGGACGTCGAACCGATAGGTGGTGCGCGCCGGGTCGTCGAGGCCCGCCAGCTCGCCGAGCGTCAGCGGACGTACCCCCACCCGCCGGGCGATCTCCCGCGCGCCGGCCCGGGCGGCCGCGTGGTGCTCCGCTGTCACCTCGGCCGGTGCGCGCCGGGTGGATCCATGGTCGAGCGCGAGGCCGGCCAGCTCCCAGCCGATCGTCCCGTTCCGCAGCGCCACCACCGGGTTGGGAACGCCCGCGTTGATGATCGACTGCGTGCCGATGATGCTCCGGGTTCGGCCGGCGCAGTTCACGACGATCGGCGTGCGGGGATCGGGCGCCAGCTCCCGGATGCGCAGCACGAGCTCACCGCCCGGCACACTCACCGAGGACGGAATGTTCATCGTGTGGTACTCGTCGTAGCGGCGTACGTCGACGACGATCGGCGGCGACTCCCGCAGCAGGCGTCGGACGTCCTGCGCCGACGACGAAGGCGTGTGCCTGACCGCCTCGACCAGTTCGCCGAACGCCTTGCTGGGCACGTTGACGTCCCGGAAGAGCTCGCCGCCGGCCGATCGCCAGCCGGCGAGCCCACCGGCGAGCGCCCCGGCCTGCGAATAGCCGAGCGTTCTCAGCCGGGCAAGGGCCCGCGGTGCCAGGTCGATCCCGTCGTGTTCCCCGTAGACGACGACCGGCACCGCCAGCCTTGGCACCCGCTCCAGGATCTCCGCCTCCAGCCGGGAGAGCGGCAGGTTCGCCGCCCACAGCGGGTGCTCCTGCGCGAAGGCGTCCTCCTCCCGCAGGTCGAGCAGCGCGATCTCCTCCCGCGCCAGCAGCAGGCGCCGCACCTGCTCGGCGTCGAACACCAGGGTCACGGCTGGCCGGGCCGCGACGAGCCACGGAAGATCGAGGGGGACGAGCCACGGAAGATCGAGGGGACGGGGCGTGACGGCCGCACGCCGTCGCGCAGGGCCGCCTGGGCGGCGCGGCGGTCCTCGCCGGTGAGCCGGTCGATGTACAGCCTGCCGTGCAGGTGGTCGGTCTCGTGCTGGAGGCACCGGGCGAGATACCCGCTGGCCTGGTAGGTGACCGCGGCGCCGGTCGCGTCGACCCCGCGCACGGTCGCGGTGGCGGCCCGGGTTGTCGGGTAGGCATGGCCGGGCACGGAAAGGCAGCCCTCCTCGTCGTGCTGCTCGCCCGAGCCGGTCTCCAGGACCGGGTTCACGACGACCAGCGGCCGGCGGGGGACGGCGACGTCCCGGGGGTCGTACTCGGTGTCGAAGACGAACACCTGCAGGCTGACGCCTACCTGGGGCGCGGCCAGACCGACCCCGGGCGCGGCGTACATCGTCTCGATCATGTTGTCGACCAGGCGCCGCAGAGCTGCGTCGAAGACGGTGACCGGCTCGGCCGGCGTGCGCAGGACCGGGTCGCCGAGGGTGCGGATGGGCAACAGTGCCATACCTCAACTGTTACACCTGCCGCAGCCCAGGGCCGGCGGACGGTCTCCGCCCTCTGCTTCCGGCATGCGGGCTGCGGGCGGGCGGGTGATAGTGGATGGAAGGCCCGCCCCAGCCGGACCGCGACGAACCAGTGCGGGTCCCGGAAGGAACCCGTGCGCGTGGTGCCTGTCGACATCCCGGGAGTCAGCCTGGGGACGGAACTGGGCCTGGGAGTCTCCGCCGTGGTTTACCGAGCCGAGCGGCAGGGCCGGTGCTACGCCGTGAAGGTGTCCCGGGGTGTCCCGCCGCCCGAGGTGATTCGTTCTTTTCAGCGGGAGGCGACCGTTCTGGCGTGCCTGCGGCATCCCAACATCGCCCGGGTGTTCGCCGCCGGGGAGGCTGACGGACGGCCGTACCTGGTGCTGGAGCTGGTCGAGGGTCAGTCGTTGGCCGACCGGCTCGCCGCCGGCCCAGCCGGCCCCGGCCCCAGCCCGGGCCGTGGGCTGGCCGGCTCCGGCCTCAGCCCGCTCACGGTGCCCGCCATCCTGCGCATCGGCCAGGACGTCGCGGGCGCTCTCGCGGCCGCCCACCGGCTCGGCCTGGTGCACCAGGACGTCAAACCGGCCAACATCATGATCGGGTCGGGTGGCCGGGTGATCCTGGTGGACTTCGGGCTGTTGGGCCGTACCGGCGGCGTCGTGCGCGATGAGGCGGTAGGCACCGTCCTCTACAGCGCACCCGAGCAGCTCGGCATGCTGAACCGTCCGGTGGACGCACGTTCGGATCTTTACTCCCTCGGCGTCGTGCTCCACACGTGTCTCACCGGGCGGCCGCCGTTCGAGGCGGACGACGTCGCCGAGCTGATGCGGCTGCACGCGGTCGCGCCGCCCCCGGATCCGAGCCGGGTCCGCGACGACATCCCGCCAGCTCTCGCGGAGGCTGTCGCCACCCTCCTCGCGAAGGATCCGGACGACCGCTTCCAGTCCGCGGACGACCTGGCCGCGGCACTGGCCGCGGTGGCCGGGCCGCGTGCGCCGGCGGTCGCCGCTCGGGCCGGTCCCTGGCGGCCGTCCGATCAGCCGGTGGGACGAGAGGCGCCGCTGGCGCGGCTGCGGGAGGCCTGGGACCTCACCCGCCGCGGGGCTGGCGAGCGGACGGTCGTGGGCATCGCCGGCGACATGGGCGTGGGCAAGACCCATCTGGTGCGGACGTTCGTCCGCCAGGCACGCTCGGTGGCGGGCGCGGTCCTGATGGAGGCGAAATGCGCCGAACGGGTCGACGCACCCTTCGTCACCTTCCACGCCCTGGTGGAGAGCTGGCTGCACGCCCCGGCCGCCGCGCCCGCCGCGCCCGCCGCGGGCGAGACCCCGTCCGCGGCCGCCGGCGCCGGCCGGCGCTCCCAGCTGCGGGCCGCCGCTGGTGCTGACGCTCCCGTCCTCGCCGGCCTGCATCCGGCGCTGGGCGCTCCCGGGCCTCCCCGGGAGAATCAGCCCGGCCCGGCGACCGGTCTCCATCAGTCGGCGTCGGTCACGGCGGGGGACCTGGGCGTCCAGCTGCGGCTGGCCGTCGTGCGGTTCGTCCGGGAGCTGGCCCGGCGCAGCGGCGGCCTGCTGCTGTGGGTGGACGACACCCAGTGGCTCGGGGCCGCGGACCGCCAGCTGCTGGAGGAGGTCGCGAACGACCCGGAGCCGGCGCCGCTGCTCGTCATCGCGACGTCCCGCCGCGCCGACCGGCTGCTGCCGGCGGGCAGATCACGACGGGTTGATCTCCGGCTGGGGCCGCTGGGCGCGCCCGAGGTCGCCGAACTGATCCGCGGCTGTCTCGGCGATGTCGCCGACGAGCGCTTCGTCCGGGATGTGGCGATCCGTTCGGGCGGCTGCCCGCTGGCCGTCTTCGAGCTGGTCCGGGCCGTGATCGACGCCGGTCTGATCCGGCCGTCCTGGGACGGTTTCGACGTCGATCGGGACGGGCTCGACTCGCTTGCCCTGCCTGACGAGGTGCTGGGCCTGATCCGGCGCCGGGTCGGTGCGCTGGACCGCTCGTCGCTGCCGGTGCTGTGCACCGCGGCCGCGATCGGTCACCAGTTCGACCGTGCGCTGCTCGCCGTGGCGGCCGGTGTGACGCCGGAACACGCGCGGCTGGCACTCGCCGAGGCGGAGTTCCACCAGCTCGTCACGCCGGTGTCGGACGGCTGCGCGCCCGATCGCTGGTCGTTCGTGCACGACTGTGTGCGCGAGGCGCTGCTGTCGACCATCAGCGCCGACGGCCTCCGCGCGCGGCACGCGGCGATCGCGGACGCGATGGAGGCGTCCGGCGCCGTGCACGGCCCTGACCTGTTCGCCCTCGCCCGGCACGCGGTCAGCGGCGGACTGCCCGCGCCCCGGCTGTACCGCCTCACCCGGGCGGCGGCCGAGGCCGCGGTCGCCGGGCGCGCACCGGTCGAGGCGGAGCGCCTGTTCCGTGCGGCCGCCCAGGCCGCCGCGCGGGCCGATATCGGCCTGGACGCGGCTTTCGAGACGGGCTTCGGCCTGGCCTGTTCCCGCATCGTCCAGCCGCACCGGGCCCGCGCCCATTTCGCCCGAGCCCTGGAGCTGGAGAACGATCCGCTGGCCCGGGCCGCACTGCGCGCGGAGGCGGCCGGCATCGAGCACGGGATGCGCAACTACAGCGCCGCCGCCAATCATGTCCGCCGCGGACTCGCCGAGGCCGGCCGGCCCATCCCCGGCCCCGTCCTGGTCGGTCCGGTCGCATTCGGCCGGATGCTGTGCGCGCTGGCGATGCGCTGGCCGGCGACGGGTTTCGGGACGGCCACCGGAGCGGCCCGGCGGCGCTACGAGACCGAGCTGCGCCTGCACGAGATCGGCGGGGTGAACGCGCTGTTCCTGTTCGACATCCCGACCTTCCTGTGGCACGTGGGTGGGCTCTATGTGATGAAGCGGGTCGGGTTCGGCGAGCTGTTCATCCGAGGCAACATCATCATCAACTGCGCGGCGGCGGAGCTGGGCTGCGGGCGGACGACGCGCCGCGCGATCAGGACGTTCCGGGCGCTGGCCGAGCAGACCGGCAACCCGGCCCTGGTCGCCGAGGCCGATCTCTACTCGTGCTTCGCGCTCCAGTTCCTCGGCGAGACCACCACCGTCAGCGACCAGCTCGAGGCGACGCTGCGCCGGGCGGCCCGCTGGGTCGACGCCTCCCTGTACGACGACGCGGTGACGGCGCTGGCGATGAACTACTCCTACCGGGGCCTGTGGCGCGAAGGCCTCGCCTGCCTGCAGCCGAACGCCTACGGCATCGACTACGTGTTCAACGACATCCGGATCATGCGATCCCGGATGGCGCGCTCGCTCGGCGGTGCCGGCGAGAACCTCGAACCGGTGCTCGCCGCCGTGCCACCCGCACAGGAGGAGGCGGTGCGCGCCTTCATCGTCGACCACAACCTGATCGAGACCGACCTTGAGGAGGCCGGCCTGGACTCGCGCGCCGTCGGCGAGACCTTCGACCGGCTGGTCGCCTCCGCCCAGGCCAAGGGCCGCTCGCCGTGGCGCAGCGTCAAGTTCCACCGGCACTACTGGCTGGTCAGGGCGCGGGGCCGCCTCGAGCAGGCCCGGGCCGCCACGGGCAGCGAACGGGCCGACCGGGCGCGCGTCGCCCGCCGCTGCCTGCGGGAGGCGTTGCCGGCGGCGGCGCTGCCCCTGTTCCGCGCCGACCTGCTCGTCCTCAAGGCCATCGCGGAGCAGGTCGCGGGCCGGCCCCGCCGCGCCCTGCGCTGGCTCGCCGCGGCCCAGCACCTCTCGACCCGGCTGGACGCCCCCCGCATCACCTTCGACGTGTACGTGGAACGGGCCCGCTGCCTGCGTTCCCTGGGCCGGGAGGGCCAGGCCCGTGAGGAGGCGGAGCTGGCGCTCACCCTGGCCCGCGGCCGTGGCTGGATCGCCCGCGGACGGGACGTCCGCCGCGAGTTCGGTCTCACCGAAAAGGTGACCAGCCTGGCCAGGGGGCAGGGGACGGTCGGCCTGACCCGGGACCGCCGCCGCCTCGACGCACTGCTGCGGGTAAGCGCCGCCACGACCGGTGCCCTCGACCCCGACGCGGTCGCCGACATCGTCCTCACCGAGATCATCGACATCCTCGGTGCCGACCGGGCCCTGCTCCTGTTCCCCGAGAACACGATGTCCAACGGTCCCGGGAGTGTCACCGGCCCCAGGAGTGTGACCGGCCCTGGGGCCGGTGACGGCCCGCTCGTCCTGCACGCCGGCCGCACCGCCAGGGACGCCGCGGCGACGGAGCCGCCATCCACGGGCGACTCATCCACGGCCGACTCATCCACGGCCGAGTCGTCAACGGACCTTTCGTCCTATGCCCGCAGCATCGTCGCCAGGGTTCACACGGAAGGACGTCCCCTGGTCGTCACCGGCACCGCGCAGGGCGCGGCACTGGGCTCCGAAAGCGCCGTCCAGCATGGGCTGCGCAGCATCCTGGCCGCACCGGTCCCGATCGAGGGCGGCGCCCCGGGCGTGATCTACGTGGACAGCCAGGTCGCCAAGGGCCTGTTCACCGAGGACGACGTCGACGTCCTCGTCACGCTCGCCAAGCAGGTCGGGGTCGCGCTGCGGACCGCGGAGGCCGCGCGCCTGCAGACCCGGCTCGCCACCGAGCGCCGCCAGCGCGAGCTCGCCGAGGTGCTGCGGGACGTCGCCGAGCAGGCCGGGTCCACCCTGCGCTCAAGCGACGTCCTGCGCAGGGTGCTGGCCGCGGCGCGACCGGTGCTGCCATACGACGACGTGTGGGTCCTCGACCAGAGCGCCGGGTCGGCGATCCGGGTCACCGAGGTCCATGGGGACGTCGACCCGCGCGCCGTCGGGTCGAGCGTCGAGCACGCGGGTGACGTGCTCGGCCCTGCCTTCGCCGGCGCCGCGGTCGGGGGAAGCCCGGCCGCGCGGCCCATCCGCCTTCCGGGGGTGCCGGAGCCTCTGCGGAACTGGCTGGCGCTGCCGGCCACCGCGCTGCGCCCCGTGCCGGCTGTCGTCGTGCTCGCCACCCACCACGGCGTGACCGGTGGGGTGGACGGGTCGGGCGGCCTGGGAGGCGCGGGCCCCGCGGGCGGCCCGGGCAGCGAGGGCGGGGCGGGCCCGCAGGCGGAGGTGGCGCGGATGGTCCTGAACACCGCGGCGACCGCCTACGACAACGCGCGCCTGTACGAGGAGGCCCGGCACTCGGCCGCGACCGACCCCCTCACCGGCCTGCCCAACCGGCGCCACTTCGTCGAACAGGCGACCGTCGAAGCGGACGCACGGCTGCCCGCCGACCGGCCGACCTCCGCCGCCATGATCGACGTCGATCGCTTCAAGCAGGTCAACGACCTGCACGGGCACGCGGTCGGGGACGAGGTGCTCGTCGAGATCGCCCGCCGGATCGAGCGGTGCCTGCGCCGGGGGGACCTCGCCGGGCGGCTCGGCGGGGAGGAGTTCGCCGTCCTCGTCACCGGTGGCCCCGATGTGGCACACGCCCTGGGGGAGCGCGTCCGCCTCGCCGTCTGTGACCGGCCCGTGCAGACATCCGCCGGCCCGCTGCACGTCACGGTCAGCGTGGGCACCGCGACTGTCGACCCGGACGAGCCCGCGCTGGCCGCGGTGCTCGCGCACGCCGACCAGTCGCTGTACGCCGCCAAGAGCGCCGGCCGCAACCGCACGGTCACCGCGCGCTCCTGATCCGTGGTGAAGTGGCAGGGAGCTGCCACGTCAGGTCGATCGACTCGTCCGGACCCAGCGCCTGCCAGACTGCCCGGAGAACGTTCAGCCGTGCGGCGGCCCGCGCTGGCAGGTCCGCCGGGAAGGGCGGGACGTCCGTGCGGTAGATCTGCCAGGCCGAGGCGATGTCGGCCGCGCTCGGCGGGGCACCTCGCTCGACCGCGTCGTGCACCGCACCGGCGACGATCTCCGCGAGCCGGATCTCACGCTGGTTGGCCCGCATCAGCTCGCGGGAACGCTGGCGGCTGTCGTGGCGGAGCCGGCCGTCTACCACGGTCATGCTGGCGAACATCGCGCCGGCCGCGATGCTGCCCCAGACACCCCGGTTCAGCCTGAACTCGTGCTCGGCCACGAAATGTGCCAGGTCGTGGGGCACGCTGAAGGTCCGGTCGTAGGAGCGCATCCGCAGCGACACCCCATCCGAGCGTTCGATGGTGGTGACCGACCCGCCGTCGCCACCCTTCGGGCCGTCAAGCCGGCAGAAGCTCACGCGCATCGTGTCAGCCTGAAGCCCTGCCGGCGGGCTGGCGAACCGTTTTCCTGTGGGCGTCGCCGTGGCGCTGGGCCGGACGAGCCGGTCAGGTTGTTACCCGCGCCCGGGTGACCGCGATCCTCAGCTCCTGCCTGGCGCGGCGGCAGCTCGAAACAGCGGATCGAGCAGTTGAGGATCATGGTCTTGCCGGCGTGCGTCGCGGAAGCCCGAGCCGCCGCCTTCCGTTGCCTCCGCTGCCGTTGTCGCCAAGCAAGGAGTGAGGATTTTGGCTGCTACGGCAACCGAAATCCTCCTTCCTTGCTGATTGCCAAGCTCCCGTATGTGCCTATTGGGAGGAATTGTGCGGATCGTGCGATCGTACACCGGCAGGTATGGTCCTCTTCGCATCTCTTCGAAGGTGCCGGGTGAAGCCTGGTGTTTCGGTCTTCCATGCCGGGAGTGCCAGGATCCCGATGTGACAGTGGCATGGATGCCGGACGACGCCGCGAGCACCTTCGATGCCCGGAAGGTGTTCGACCAGGACTACCTCTATTTCTACGCCCCGCGGCTTACGGACGGTCGCAGCGAGGCGGAGGCACAGCTGATCTGGAAACTGCTCGAACTTGAGCCCGGGATGGAAACACTCGATCTCGCCTGTGGCCAGGGGTGGATCGCCAATCGGCTGGCGGCTCGCGGGTGCAGGGTCACCGGCCTGGACACTGTGCCGCTGCGACGGGCTCCGTCCGTGGGCGGGTGATGTCGATCTTCTCGGTGGCGGAATGTCAGGCGTGGGACCAGAGGTTGTCCCGGGTATGACGACCCTCGGACTGATCGGTAGTGGAAACATCGGTGGAACGTTGGCGAGACTTGCCGTCTCGGCCGGGTATGACGTCGTTCTGAGCAATTCACGCGGCCCGGAGACCCTGGCCGACCTGGTGGCCGAGCTCGGGCCGCGGGCCCGGGCGGCGACGTCCGCCGAGGCCGGCGCCGCCGGCGACCTGGTGGTGGTGACGGTGCCGCTGCGGGCCTACCTGGACGTCCCGGTCGAGCCGCTCGCCGGCAAGGTGGTCATCGACACGAACAACTACTATCCGGAGCGCGACGGCGTCATCCCCGTTCTTGAGGACGAGTCGACCACGACCAGCGAGCTGCTTCAGGACCACCTGCCCACCTCGAAGGTGGTCAAGGCGTTCAACAACATCTACTTCAAGCACCTGCTGGAGCTCGCCCGGCCCACCGGCGCTCCGGACCGCGCGGCGCTGGCGATCGTCGGCGACGACCCGGCGGCGAAGGCGACGGTCACCGCGTTCCTCGACGCGATCGGCTACGACACGGTGGACGCGGGCCCTCTCGCCGAAGGCTGGCGTTACCAGCGGGACACCGCGGCCTACGGCCCTCTGTACGCCCCCAACGGTTTCGAGGCGAAGCCCGTGCCGGCCGACACCGCCACCGTACGGGCCGCGCTCGCCGCCGCCCGCCGGTACGCGGACCTCGCTGCCGGGTGAGCTCACCAGCAGGTGAGACGGCTGGTGGGCGCGTTGACCTCGGCGCGGCCATGCGGGCGTCGTAGGCCGGGTGCCCGGCGCCGGGAAGCGCCGTGGCGCACCCTGAGGTGAACGTCTGGGGCTCGACAGGCCACCATGGCGGCATGCGAGTCATGGCGTTGCCCCGGCACCCCGGTTTCGGGAGCGTGTGATGTCGTCCGGGTTCCCGTCAGCGGGGCTGCCACCGATCGCTCGTGCCATCGGGCGGGAGGTGACCGCGGCCTGCGCGGCCGTCGTCGCGCAGGACCCGGACACGCTGCACGCGGTCTGCGGCCGGCTGCGGGCACTCGACGAGCCGCAGGTCCGGGACGTCCTGCACGGGCTGACACTGGGGCTGATCGAGCAGGCGTTCCCCGACGGCCTCGACGCGGCCGACCTGCGCGCGCTGCTGGGCGATGTCCTGCGCCCAGCAGCGGCGTGGTTGCCGGGCCTGGAGGTCTACCCGGTCGCCGTCGTCGTCACCGGCGTGCTTTCGGTGCACGAGTCGGGCGCTCCACCCATCGACGCCGAGGTGCTCCTCACCGCCTGCGCGGTGGTGGTCAGCCACCTGCTCGAACGGCTCGGCGCCCCACTCGACGCCGAGCTGGCCCGCGTCTTCGACGAGCTTCGCCAGGCGCAGACGATGGAGATGCCATGACCCGGAGCTGGTGAACGCCCGGGCCGGCTGGTGTCCGGACCGGTCGGCGCACGGCCGATCAGGTGGTCGCCGGGCCGCGGCTCGGTTCATGCCGGGGCGGTCGCACCGGGTCGTCCTGGGCCGCCAGCTCGTCCTGCAGGACGTCGCCGAGGGAACGCAGCAGCTCGAGGGTGCGATGGGCCTCGGCCTCGTCGACCAGGCTGATGGCGAAGCCGACGTGCACGATGACGTACGCGCCGATCGCCGCGTCGTCGGCGACGTAGGCCAGGCAGACCTCGCGGGTGATCCCGCCGAAGTCGACGGTGCCCATGAGAAGGCCGGCGACGTCGGTCGTCGCGACAATACGGCCAGGTATCCCGAGGCACACGGCGCCGTGGTCCCCTTCCGGTGCTAGGCCGGATGCCGGTATCAGGCCGGGATTCCGGGTGAGGGGTTCGGCGGTTTTCCGGGCGGCGGCGCTGGTCCGCCGTCCCGTAGTGCATTTTCCGGACCGCTGGCGGCGGCGGCAAGGGACGTCTGGCCCGCCCATTCGGCTCTGATGGACTCCCGCGCCCACCCGCTTCGGTTCCTGCGCTGTCGCGCGGCCGGTCACTAACGTCCACTCGACACGTTTGTGGACGTACCCGGGGCGGGAGGCACCCGAATTGACGAGCGAATCCGGCCGGCCGTTGTCCGCGCGGCTCGCGGGCGCTGGGGTCGACCGACGGTCGTTCCTGAAGTTCTGCGCCGGTATCACCGCGACGCTCGCGTTGCCGGCCCAGCTGGCTCCCCGGGTCGCCTACGCGTTGGACCAGGCCGACCCGATCTCGGTGATCTGGCTGGAGTTCCAGGACTGCGCCGGTGACACCGAGGCTTTCCTGCGCTCGCGTAACCCGACGGTGGCCGATCTCATTCTCGGGATGATCTCGCTGGACTACCACGAAACGGTGATGTCCGCCGCCGGTGAGGCCGCGGAGAAGGCCCGCGACGACGCGGTGGCCCGCGGCGGGCACCTGGTCGTCGTCGAGGGATCCATCCCGCTGGGAATTCCCGGCTCGTGCACCGTGGGTGGCCAGTCGGCGGAGAACATCCTGCGCGACGCGGTACGCGGCGCGGCCGGCATCATCAACGTCGGTACCTGCGCGGCCTTCGGCGGGATCCCGGCGGCCGGGCCCAACCCGACCGGTGCGGTGCGGGTCGAGGACGTCGTGGGCGGCGTGCCGGTGGTGAACCTCACCGGCTGCCCCGTCAACGCGGACAACCTGACCGCCACCATCGTGCATTACCTGACCTTCGGCGAGTTCCCCGAGCTCGATGGTTTCAGCCGGCCCCGGTTCGCCTACGGGGAGCGTATCCACGACACCTGCCAGCGGCGCGGCCATTTCGATGCCGGCCAGTTCGCCGAGAAGTGGGGCGACGAGGGCCACCGTAACGGCTGGTGCCTGTACCGGCTGGGCTGTAAGGGCCCGAGTACCTTCCACAACTGCCCGAGTGTCCGGTTCAATGGCGGGACGTCCTGGCCGGTAGCGGCCGGGCACGGGTGCGTGGGGTGTTCGGAGCCGGGTTTCTGGGACACCATGTCCCCGTTCTACGACCGGCTGCCGCATGTGGCGACGTCCGGTTTCGACCTCACCGCCGACCAGATCGGTATCGGTGTGCTGGCGGCGACGGCGACGGGCTTCGCCTCGCACGGCGTCGGAAAGGTAGTCCAGCACAAGGTGGCCGCGCGGCGGGAGAAACGGGCCGCGGCGGAGCTCGCCGAAAGGGCTGAAAGCGAAAACGCGGACGGCGGCGCAGGTGAGAGTGAAAGCGAAGCCGCGAGCAAAAGCAGCAGTGAAAGCAGCAGTGAAAGCAGCAGTGGACGCAGTAGTGGAAGCAGTAGTGGAAGCAGCAGTGGAAGCGCAGGCGCAGGTGCCGGTGGCGAGGAGACGGGCGAAACGAGATGAGTCGGCTTGTCATCGACCCGGTGACCCGGGTGGAGGGCCACCTGCGGGTCGAGGTTCAGGTGGACGGAGGCCAGGTCACCGAGGCGTACGCGTCCTCGACGATGTGGCGGGGGATCGAGACGATCCTGACCGGGCGCGACCCGCGCGACGCCTGGCTGTTCGCGCAGCGGATCTGCGGGGTGTGCACCACGGTGCACGCGCTGGCGTCGGTGCGGGCGGTGGAGGACGCCGTCGGCGCTGTTCCGCCGCGCAACGCCCGGCTGCTGCGGGACATCATCGCCGCGTCACTGTCCGTCCATGACCATGTGGTGCACTTCTACCACCTGCAGGCGCTGGACTGGGTCGACCCGACCTCGGCGCTGAAGGCCGACCCGGCGGCCGCCGCGGCGCTCGCGCAGTCGATCTCCGACTACCCGCGCTCGACCGCGGGCCTGTTCGCCGCCGTCCAGACCCGGCTCAAGGTGTTCCTGGAGAGCGGGAAGATCGGCCCGTTCACCAACGGCTACTGGGGGCACCCGGCCTACCGGCTCAGCCCCGAACTGAACCTGATCGCGTTCAGCCACTACCTCGACGCGCTCGACTTCCAGCGCGACTACGTCCGGGTGCACGCCCTGCTCGGCGGGAAGAACCCGCACCCGCAGACCTACGTGGTCGGCGGCATGGCGTCCCCCATCGACCTGAACAGCCAGGACGCGATCAACGACAACACGCTGCAGGAGATCACCCAGATCCTGCAGCGCGGCGTTGACTTCGTCGAGCAGGTCTTCCTGCCCGACCTGGAGGCGATCGCCGCCGCATACCCCGAGTGGACGACCTACGGCCGGGGGCTGGGCTCCTACATGGTGTTCGGCGACTACTCGCCGTCCCCGCCGCGCATCGCCCGGCCGCCCCGCGACGGGCTGTTCCCCGGCGGGGTCATCCGCAACGGGAACCTCGCCGCGGTGGAGCCGTTCGACCCCTCCGGCATCGCCGAGTCGGTCGCCCACTCGTGGTTCCGCTACGAGAAGTCCGACGCCGCCGGGCTGCCACCGTGGCTGGGGGAGACCGAGCCGCACTACACCGGCCCGGAGCCGCCGTTCGAGGAACTGGACGTCGCCGGGAAGTACACCTGGCTGAAGGCGCCCCGCTACCAGGGCATCGCCGTCGAGGTCGGCCCGCTGGCCCGGCTGCTCGTCGGCTACGGCACCGGGGACGCCCGGCTGCGCCCGATCGTCCAGGGGGCGCTGGACCGGCTGCACCTGCCGCCGGAGGCGCTGATGTCGACCCTCGGCCGGGTGCTGGCCCGCGGCCTGGAGACCCAGCTGATGGCACGGCACGCCCTGGATCTCGTCGCCGAGCTGCGGGACAACGTCGCCGGCGGCGACCTGACGATCGCCGACACCGGCCGGTGGCGCCCGACGTCCTGGCCGGACGGCACCCTGCGCGGCGTCGGCTTCCACGAGGCTCCCCGCGGCGCGCTGTCGCACTGGGTCGTCATCGAGAACGACCGCATCCGCAACTACCAGGCGGTGGTGCCGACCACCTGGAACGCCAGCCCCCGCGACGCCGCCGGCAACCCCGGCGCGTATGAGGCCGCGCTGGTCGGCACCCCCGTCGCCGACCCGCACCGGCCGCTGGAGGTGCTGCGGACCCTGCACTCGTTCGACCCGTGCATGGCCTGCGCCGCGCATCTCTACGACATCGACGGCCGCGACATCATCGAGGTGCGGGTCCAGTGACGGCCCCCGCCCCCAGCAGCGCCGGGGCCAAGAAGGACGCCGGGAGCACGAGGGCCGTCGAGAACGGCAAGGACGGCCACGGCCACGGCCACGGCGACGGCGACGGCGACGTCGCAGGCCCGGGCAGGGGCGAGGCGCCGGAGTTCGTCCGGGTGCGGGTCTGGGACCTGCCCGTCCGGCTGATCCACTGGCTGCTCGTGCTGGACCTCGTCGTCCTGTCCGCCACCGGTTTCCTCATCGGGACCCCGGCCATCGACCCGGGCGGCCACACCTACTGGATGTCGTGGACGAGGAACATCCACAAGGTCACCGCGTATCTCTTCATCGCGCTGATCCTGGGCCGCGTCATCTGGCACCTGCGCTCGCCGAACCCCTGGTCGCGCTGGACGGAGTGGATACCCGCCAGCCGGGAACGGATCGGCCAGATCGTGCCGTCGGTGCGGTTCTACACGTTCCTCACCCGCGAGGCGCCTCCGGTCGTCGGCCACAACCCGCTCGCCGGCCTCACGTACTGCGTGCTCTACACGATGTTCGGGGTCGAGATCGTCACCGGCCTGGTGCTGTGGGGCATCGAGGGTAACGGCTGGGCCTCCTGGCTCACCGGCTGGCTGCTCCATGTGGTTCCGCTGCCGACGATCCGGCTCGTCCACCATCTGATCATGTGGCTCACCTGGGGCTTCATGATCCACCACCTGTACAGCGCGATCCTCGTCGACCGGGTGGAGGGCACCGGGGTGCTCAGCTCGATCTTCTCCGGCAACAAGTTCCTGCCGAAGGAGCACGCGAAGGACCACGCAAAGAGTGATGCAAAGGACCACGGGTGACGGCGTCGGCCGCTCCCCGTGAGCCCACCTCCGTGGACGTCCTGCGTCAGCCGCCGCCCGACGGCGAGCTGGAGGCGCCCGTCCTGGTGCTGGGCATCGGCAACGAGTTGCTCGGCGACGACGGCGTCGGCGTCGTCGCCGCCCGCCAGCTGCAGCAGCCGGCGATCCCCGGCGTCGACGTCCTCGACGGCGGGACCCTCGGCCTGATGCTCATGCCCTACCTGGCCGGCCGGCACGCGGTGCTCATCATCGACGCCGTGTCCACCGAGCACGGCCGGCCCGGCGACGTCGTCGTCCTCGCCGACGGGGACGTCCGCCGCGGCCACGGTGTGCGCGCCACCGCCCACGACATCGGCCTCGTCGACGCGCTGGCCGCCACCGAGCTCGCCGGCTGCGCGCCGCGGCACGTCGCGCTCGTGGGCATCGTGCCCGAGTCCATCACCGACCGCTGGGGCCTCAGCGCCCTGATCGACTCGCGACTGGACGTCCTGGTCGCGGTCGCCCGTTCCGTTCTGACCACGTGGAAGGTGAAGGTTCCCGGACATGCATGAGGCAGGACTGGCCCGCGCCGCCGTCAACGCCATCATCGAGGCGAGCGAAGGGGCTCCGGTACGCACCGTGGTTCTCGCCGCAGCCACCGGGGTCGACATCGCCTCGGCCACCGCCGCCTGGCAGGCCGCCGCGGCCGGCACCAGCCTGGAGACCACCGACCTGTGCTGGCAGCGTGCCACCGACCGGCTGCGCTGCTTCGCCTGCGGGCACGAGTACGATGGCGCCCGGCTCGATCCCTGCACCGCCTGCGGCGGCAACGGCCTCGTCGTCGCCCCGGCCGACGAACTGGCCGTGATCAGCTGGACGCACTGAGTCCGCCAGCTCAGCGGTGGAGCAGCTCGGACGCGCTGCCCACCTGCTGGGCCCCGATTCCGAGTAGCAGCGCGTTGGCCGGCTTGTTGTAGTCGTCGACCTCGGCGGTCACCGAATCGACGCCGGCGCGGTGCAGCGAGCCCAGCAGCTCGGCCAGCATCGCCCGGGCAATGCCGTGGCGGCGCCGCGCCGTCCGGACGGCGACAAGCCCCAGGCGGGACCGGCGGGGCACCCGGGCGACCCGGGCGAGCCCGAGATATTCCCCGTCCTGCGCCGCGACGACATAGGCCGCGGGGTCAATGACGCCAACCGTTCCGTCCGGCCGGCTGCGTAGTTCCACGGGCATGGACTGCCACCCGGCGGCAGCACCCACTTCGGCGCGTACCACCCGATCGAGCTCGGACAGCGGCGCCTCCGCGGCCTGCCCCAAGGGCAGGATTTCGATCCCGGATGGCGCCCGAATCTGGTCCAGCCCGGTGATCTGCGGGTCGGTGGCGACCGTGTACACGCGTTCCTGGCGGTAGGTCACGAAGCCCGCGTCGCGCCAGCGGGCGCGCGCCTCCACGTCCTCGTCGTCCACCAGCGTGTAGACGATCTCCGGCAACTCGGCGAGCATCGTGGCCACCAGCGGCTGGAAGACCCTGTCCTGCCAGGCGTCGACGCCCAGGAACAGTCGGCCATCCGGTCGGCGCAGGGCTTCGCCCCGGCCCACGACGAGGTCGTTCTCCAACGCATGCCAGTGACGGTCCTCGACGACTCGGCTGATCACGACGGCGTCGTTGTTCACCCCGGAGATGTTAGACCGACCCGATCGGTGAACCGTCCCGCGCAGTACCACCAACCGCATCGATCAGCTCGAAAGTCACGATCAGATCCACGGGCAGCCTCGGGACGTACTTCGGAAACGGGCCCTGGCTAGCCCTGACGCAGGGTGTGCAGGGCGGGCGCGAGATGGGCGATCTCCGTCGCGTACTCCAGCCGCTCCGCCCAGCGTGGCGGCACAGCGCCGACACCGTCGCGCGCACCCAGCAGACCGCCGGCTATGGCGCCGGTGGTGTCGGAGTCGTCGCCGCGGTTGACCACGTCGACGAGCAGCTCCTCCAGCGGCGCGGGCTGCTGGATCGCCCAGACGGCCACGGCGAGCGAATGCACGACGTACCCGGTGGTCGGCAGCTCGGTGAGCCCGATGGTGGCCGGGGTGGCGAGGGCCGCGACGACCTCGGCGGCGCCGCCGACGTCCGATCCTGCTCGCGCTCCCGCGCCCGCCGCCTGGTCGGCGCCCAGGGCCGCGACCGCGTCGCCGCCGGACCGCAGGGCCGCGCCCACCGGCGCACCGTCGACCAGCGCCGAGACGATCGCGGTGTAGGCGACGCACGCCTGCACACAGCGCGGATCGGCGTGGGTGACCGCGCTGATCTCGGCCGCCTCTCGCGAGCACAGCTCGGGTTCGACGCGGGCGAGACCGGTCGCCAGCGCCCGCATGAGGCTGCCGTTGCCCGCGCCACCGCCCCCGGCCGCGGCGGTAGCGGCGGCGCCGGCCGTCAACGGGTCCTCGCCGGCGGCGATGCGCCGCAGGGACGCGGCTGTCATACCGCCGATGTCGCGGGGCCGGCCGTCGTACCAGCGCATGATGTGCTCGATGACGGCACCGAGCTGATAGCCGCCGGAGCCGGCGTAGGCCCGCGCCACCGCGATCGTCAGGTCGGTGTCGTCGGTGCCCTGACCGGGCCGCCAGCCGAATGGGCCGCCCCCGGTGATCTCGGTGTGCACCCCGTGCCGGCGGCGGATCTCGCCCGGGCTCATGAACTCCAGTGTGGCGCCGAGCGCGTCACCGGCGGCCAGCCCGAGCAGCGCACCGTGCACGCGCTCCAGCGCGGTGATGGTCATCGTCGGGACGCTACTCCGGCCCGGGACCCTGACGGGACGACGATGAGGGAACGGGCTCCGCGGGGGTGCCTCAGGTCTGGTCGGGGAGCGGTTCAGGACGTCCCGGTACGCGCGGTGCGGCCAGCCGGCCGAAGTGCACGTCGACGGCGGCGAGCCAGGCCAGTGGCCGGCTGGCGTGCGGGCTGTGGTCGGCGTCGGCGATCACGGCGAGGTGCGCGGCCGGGATGCCCTGAGCCAGGGCCGCCGCCGACGCGCGCAGCGTGGTGTCGTGCTCGCCGACGACGACCGTCGCCGGGCACGCGATCTCGCCGAGCCGGTCGACCATCGACGGGTACGCGCCGAGCTCGCGGCCGAGCGCGACCAGCGCCTCCGGATCCAGCTGGTCGAACCCGGCGAGCGCGCGGTCGGCGGCACTGCCGCCGGCGTGGACCGACCGGACCGGCTCATCGACGATCGCCGGCGCGCCCTGTCCGCCCACGGCGCGCCTGCCCTCGCCCGTCGTCGCCTCGGCTGCCGATGTCTCCGTCGTTGCCTCGGTCGTCGGTGCCGGGTCGCGTGCGGCGTGAACGGCGCTCGACACAGCCGCCGCACCTTCCAGCAGCGCCGACACGACTCGCCGGGCGACGCCGCCGGTCGCGGCGGCGGGTGCGGCGGCCGTGTCGACGAGCACCAGCGAGCGCACCCGGCCGGGATGCTCCAGGGCGCACCGCAGCGCGACGACCCCGCCCATCGAGTGGCCGATGAGATCGACGGCGGTCAGGCCGAGCGTGTCCAGCAGCGCGAGGAGGTCGGTGAGCAGCAGGTCGAACGTGTAGGACGAACGCCCGTCGGCCCGGTCGCTGGCGCCGTGGCCGCGCTGGTCGTAGGCGATCACCCGGCGGGTGGCGGCGAGGTCCGGCGCGACCCGCGCCCAGTCGGCGGTCGTCCCCGCGATGCCGTGCACGAGCACGACCGGTGGGCCGTCCGGGTGGACCGTGGCTGGGCGCAGGTCCTCGACGTGCAACTCGACCCCGGCCGCCACCTCGACGCGCCGCGCCGCCACCTCGACGCGCCGTGCCGCCGATTCGATCGCCGGCTCGACCATCCGGGCACCTCCCGACCGTTCCCGCCGCCCGTTGCCGCGGACGCGGTGGGCCGCTCGCGGCCGCCGGCGGTGATCCTGACCGTCCCATGATGGCAGGTGAAGGGGCGCGGGTGGCTCAGCCGGCGGGCTGGCCTCGCCACTGCGCGGCGAGCAGCTCGTAGGACCGCCGCCGGTCCGCCTCGTCGAAGGTCGTGGTCATCCATTAAAACCATCGTCATGGTAGGGAAACGCGGAGGTCCACCGAGTCGGTGGCGCCGTCGTGGGATCGTTCGCCGGGCTCATCCGGGTAAGGTGGCCGGGTGGGCAGGGCGAAGGTCGCGGACGCGGCTGGAGATGCCAGCTTCCGGGGGAGGATCGACAAGCGTCAGGCGATCCTCGACGCAGCCTTCGTCGTCTTCGCACGTGAGGGCTACGCCCAGGCCAGCATCGATCTGATCGCCGCCGAGGCGGGCGTGGCCAAGCCGACGATCTACAACCATCTGGCGGGCAAGGAGAACCTCTTCCGGCACGCGATGGCGGCGGCGGCGGACAGGACGACCGCCAGGACCCTCGCTGCCGTCAGCCGGCTCACCGCCGACGTCCCCGACCTGCATCTGGCCTTCGTCGAGGTCGGCCGCGCGCTGCTGGACTGCTACTGCTCGGCGGACTCCTGGGCACTGCGCCGCCTGTTGCACGCCGAGATCGTCCGTTTCCCGGACCTGTTCGACCTGGTCGGTGCGAGCGGGCCGGGGCAGGTGGCCCAGGCTGTGGCGGATCGGCTGGCTCGGCTCGCGCTCGCCGGCCGGCTGCGGCTCACGGACCCGGTCGAGGCGGGTGAACAGTTCGTCGCGCTGCTCACCGGCCCCGTCGCCGGTCGCAGCGCGCTGGGCACCCTGCCGTTCGACGACGTCCAGCGGCAGGCCGCGGCCCACAGTGCGACCGTCACGTTCCTGCGGGCTTTCGGCGCGGAGCCGACCGAGTCGACGGGTGCCGCGTAGAGCTGCTCGCACGCGATCCGCCGCCGCGTTCAGGTCGTGGGGGACACCGGCTCGGGGTCGGTGGGGGTCGCGGTCGTGTCCGCGGCTACGGCGGTGGCCGCGGCGGTCCCCGCAGTCGCGGGGCGGCCGGGCAGCAGGAAGCCGGCGGCGAACACGACGAGACCGGCGGCGACGGGCCACCAGAACGCGTTGCCGAAGGAGCCGACCGTCGGCGTGGCGTGCGCTCCTCCGCCCTGCAGGATCAGCGCGACCACCGCCACCCCCAGGGAGGCACCGATCTGGTTGAGGATGAACACCGCGCCGGTCGCGCCGGCGACCGCGTCCACCGGGACGGTGCGGTACACCGAGCCCATGGTGGGCGCGCCGACCAGTCCGAGGCCGAGGCCGACGGCGAACTGCGCCGGTGTCAGCAGCGCCTGCGAAGTGCCCGCGTCGGAGCGGGTGAACGCCAACGCGCCCAGGGCCACCAGCAGCGCGCCGGTGGGAACGAGCAGCCGGGCCCCGATGCGGTCGGCGAGGCTGCCGGCGAGCGGCATCCCGATCATGGCGCCGACACCGAGCGGGGCGACCAGCAGGCCGGAGGCCAGCACCGTGTGCCCATGCACCTGCTGGTAGTACAGCGGGAGCAGGAACAGCAGCGCGAACAGGCCGCCGCCGACGAGAAGCATGATGGTGACGCTGGCGGTGAAGCCCCTGCTCACGAACAGCCGCAGGTCGAGCAGCGGAGTGGCGGCCGTGCCCAGGGCGTGGGCGACGTAGCCGGCGAACAGCGTGGCACCGAGCAGCAGGCCGACCAGCACGGGGGCGCCGCGAAAACCGTCGCTGCCCGCGCGGGACAGCGCGAACACGATCGCGGCGAAACCGGGGCACAGCAGGAGCACCCCGAGCGTGTCGAGGGGCGCGGCCGCGTCACCGCGCGGCGGATCGGCGGGCAGCACCAGGACGGCGAGCACGATCGCGGCCACCGCGAACGGGACGTTCAGCAGGAACATCCACTGCCAGGACAGGTTCTCCAGCAGCAGGCCGCCGACGATCGGCCCCAGCACCGGCCCGAGCGTGATCGGGATGGAGATCAGGCCCATCACCCGCCCGATGCGGGCCGGGCCGGCCGCGCCGGCCACCACCGTCATCATGACCGGGTCGATGGTTCCGCCGCCGAGGCCCTGCAGGATGCGGAACGCGATCAGGCTCGGTGCGTTCCAGGCGACCGCGCACAGCAGGGAGCCGGCGAGGAACAGCGACAGGCCGAGCAGCCACAGGCGCCGGGCGCCGAACCGCGCCATCGCCCAGCCGGTGAGCGGGATGGCGAGCGCCACCGCGAGCAGATAGCCGGTGGTGACCCATTCGATCGTGCCCAGCGAGGCGTCGAACTCCCCGGCCAGGGTGCTGATCCCGACGTTGACGATCGTCGCGTCGAGGTAGGACATCATCCCACCGAGCACCATCACCCCGACCAGGATCAGCAGGCCGGAGTCCAGCCGCGGCGGCCCGCCTTCCGCCGGGTTCGGCCCCACCGTCGAAGCTCCCGTCATCGAGTCCTCCGATGAAATCGCTCTCGCTCTAAAGTGAACCGAGCGGTTCAAAATGATGGGTTGGACGGTAACACGCGGACATGGTGGCAGGACGGTCGGCTCGGCATCGGCTCGGCGTCGGCGCGGTACGCCGAGTCGGTACTGAGCCGATGCGCGGTGCCGGCCGCCTACGTGGGGTGTCGCCGCGTCAGGTACTGCTCGGATCCGATGGGCGCGGGCTCGCGAAGATCGAGGTGATCCAGACCTGGCAGGCCTCGCGGGCCTGGCTCGTGTCGATCAGGTCCGCGTCGACGAGGAGGCTGGCCGCGAGGCCGCGCACCAGGCCCTGCAGCAGGATCGCTCCGGTGGCCGGGTCGAGGTCCGCCCGGACCGAGCCGTCGCGCTGGCCCTGCTCGATCAGCATGGCCCAGCCGTCGCGGCTGCGCCGGTCGGCGTCGGTCATGCCCCGCACCGAGGCCTCGGTCGGGAAGGTCGCCCCCCACATGACGATCAGGGCGCGGTCGGCGCTGGTGGGGTTCTCGAACCGCTCGACGTACGTGTCGACCGTCGTGCGCAGCAGGTCGATGCCGGGAGTGTCGGCGACCCGGCGCCCGTCCCGGGTCGCCGCGGCCACCATCGCGTCGTCGATGTGGTTCTGGGCCCGCTGCGCGAGCCGGGCGACCAGTTCGTCCTTCGAGCCGAAGTAGTGGTTCGGTAGGCCCCGGCTGGTACCGGCGCGGCTGCCGATCCGGGCCAGCGACGCGCCTTCCACGCCGCGCTCGGCGACGAGGTCCGCGGCCGCGTCGAGCAGGGCCTCCTCGGACTCGTTGCGCCGTTCGACCTGCGTCCGACGTGGCTCGACCTGGCTCCGACGCGATTGGACCTGCGTCCGACGTCCAGGGGTGGCCGAATTCATGAACGGCAGCGTACTTGTCCGTTGTCTGAACGTCGCCGTTCCACGCGACACTTGTTGAACGCTCAGCAAGGATGTTAGTTTGCCTGGACCTGGCGGGCGGTTCCCGGGGAGATCCCGGGGCGGTTGGTGGAGGCGTGAAGATGGCCTTATACGACATCGTGATCAAAGGCGGCACCGTCATCGACGGGCTGCGCACGCCTCGCTACCGGGCCGACGTCGCGATCAAGGATGGCCGGATCGCCCAGATCGGGGTCATCAGCGCCACCGACGGAGCCGAGGTCGTCGACGCCACCGGCAGGATCGTCGCCCCGGGCATCGTCGACATCCACACCCACTACGACAGCCAGCTGTTCTGGGACCCGTGGGCGACGATGTCGGGCTGGCACGGCGTCACCACCGTGCTGATCGGCAACTGCGGCTTCGGTTTCGCGCCCTGCCGGCCCGAGGACCAGGACCGCACCATGCTCAGCCTCTCCCGCAACGAGGCGGTGCCGGTCAGGACCATGCGCGCCGGGATGCCGTGGGACTGGGTCACCTACCCCGAGTTCCTCGACAGCATCGACCGGACGCCCAAGGGCGTGAACGTGATGTCGCTGGTGCCCCTGGCGCCGCTTTACACATACGTCGTCGGTGTCGACAAGGCCAAGGAGCTGCGGGCGTCCGACGACGAGCTGGACCGGATGTGCCAGCTCCTGCTCGAGGGGATGGAGGCCGGCGGCTGCGGCTGGAGCTCGCAGATCGCCGGTGACCTGTTCAACGTCCAGCTCGACTACGACGGCACGCCCATGGTCACCGACATGATGACCGAGCGTGAGGTCGTCGCCTTCTCCCGGGCGCTGCGCCGGATCGGCCGGGGCACCACCCAGATCACCGGCCAGCTGGAGACCGCGGCGCTCATCGCCCGCGAGAGCGGCCGCCCGATCATCTGGAACGCGCTGGCGCCCACCGGCTCGGTGAACCAGCACGGCGAGTCGCAGTTCCCCCACCTGGCCACCATCGCCCGGCTCAACGAGCTGAACGAGTCCGAAGGCCTGCGGGTCTTCGCCTCGGCGCAGATCGTGCGCTTCCAGTCCGAGATCGTCCTGGAGAACTACAACCTCATGGACATCTTCCCGGCCTGGAAGGAGGCCGGGCTCGGCACCCTCGAAGAGAAGATCGCCAAGTTCGCCGACCCGGGGCGGCGGCCGGCACTGCGCGCGGCGGTCGACGAGCTGGGCGGTGGCTTCGGGGCCGCCGGCTACCCGCTGGCGGAGATCACGGTGAACTGGATCACCAGCGACGCCCGGGACGCGCTGGCGCTCAAGGAGCGCTACGAGGGCTTCACCATCGGCGAGATCGCGGCCCGGGAGGGCAAGCACCTGGCCGACGCCATGCTCGACATCGCCGTCGCCGGTGACCTCAACGTGGGCTTCGGCACGACCATGATCGACATGGACACCCAGGCCGTCCGCGAGGTGGCGTCCTGCGCGGTGGCACTGCCCGGCATCAGCGACGGCGGCGCGCACACCAAGTTCGTCACCACCGCCCGGTTCGGTACCGAGCTGCTCGGCCACTGGGTCCGCGAGCACGAGATCATGTCGCTGGAGGAGGCGCACTGGCGGCTGTCCGCCTACCCCGCGATGGCCGTCGGGCTGCGTGACCGCGGGTCGATCGCCGAGGGCCGCCCGGCCGACATCATCGTCTACGACCCCGACACCGTCGACGCGCTGCCGCAGGAGCGGCTGTTCGACTACCCGGCCGGCGAATGGCGGCTGGTGCAGAAGGCCGTCGGCTACGACCGGATCATCGTGAACGGCCGGACGACCTTCGTCGACGGAGTGTGCACCGACGACACGCCCGGCCGCCTGCTGCGGCACGGCACCGCCTGACGACGGAACAGACCAGAGCGCACGAAGGGCGACAGGATGAACGAGTTAGGCGCGCGAACTCCGCGGCTGTTCGATGCGGACAACCACTACTGGGAGACGTCCGACGCGTTCACGCGCCACCGTGACCCACGGTTCGCCGATCGCGGGGTCCAGGTCAAGGAAGTCGACGGAGCGCTGCGCTACCTGGTCGACGGGGTGCGGACCGAATGGCTGCCCGGCCCGGCCGACGTGCACCCGCGGCCGCTGCCCGGGGCGTTCCTGGAGTATTTCCAGGGTGGCACCAGCCGGGACGTCTTCCTGGCCGGTTTCACCGAGAGCGCCGCGGACCATCCGGACTGGTTCGAACGCGATGCCAGGCTGGCCGTGATGGATACCCAGGGTGTCGATTCCACCTGGATGTTCCCATCGCAGGGGGTGGTGATCGAGCCGCTGTTGCACACCGACCCGGAGGCGGCGATCGAGTGCTACCGCGCCTTCAACCGGTGGGTCGAGGAACAGTGGGGATTCGCCTACCGAGATCGTATCTTCGGCGTTCCGTACATCACCATGTGCGACCCCGACGAGACGGTGCGGGAGCTGCGGTGGTGCCTTGACCACGGCGCCCGGGTGGTGAACATCCGCCACGGCGCCGCCGTCACCCGCGACGGCAACCGGTCACCAGCAGACCCGATGTTCGACCGGTTCTGGCATCTCGCCGCGGAGGCCGGCATCGTCGTCGCCACGCACGACGGCTCGGACGAGACCTACAACCGGGTCAACGAGCTGATGGGCGAGGCATGGGGTGAGGCGCACATGGCCGGCATCGCGCCCGGTGACACGCAGCGCCTCGGCCAGTCGTCGACCTTCTCCGGGCTCACCAAGCACCGGACGGTCCACGACTTCGCCTACGTCCTGGTGGCGCATCGGCTTTTCGAACGATTCCCGAAGCTGAAGGTCGCGTTCATCGAGAACGGCTGCGCCTGGGTGCCGTCACTGCTGCTCGCGCTCGACTACCTGGCGCACGGCGGCGGATTCGCGACCAGCCCGCGAGACCAGTTCATCGAGCACTGCTGGGTGGCGCCGTTCGTCGAGGAGGACGTCCACGACCTGGCGAAGTTCCTGCCGGTGGAGCGGATCCTGTTCGGTTCCGACTGGCCCCACGGCGAGGGTTTCCCGGCGCCGAAGGACTTCCTCGCCAACGTCGCCGGCTTCACCGCCGCCGAACAACAGCGAATCATGTACGACAACGCGCGGGAGCTCACCTTCCCAAGCTGAGCTCGCCTCCACCGAGCGCCGGTGCCCGTCCTGTCCACGGCGCGGGTTGTTCGACAGACGCACGGCCCCCGTTTTCCGATACTGAGATCATGGCGGACGACGACGCCCAGCACCGCGGCTCCGAAGGCGACGACCCGCACGGCCGGCCCGAGGTGATGATCCATCGCGCCGGGGCGGTCGGCGGTGTGTCGACTCGGGTCGGCGGGCCGTCAGGGGCACGCGTCCTGGCGGCCGACGTCTGGAAGGCCGACGGGGTGATGGCCGGTGACAACAACCTGCAACGAAACGTCACCTTCCTGCGTCTGGAGAGGCCTCGGGTCACCTGCGGGTCGGCCGTCGTCGGCCCGGAGTCGACGCGGGCGTTCCACGCGCTGACCGAGAACCCGGCCAGCGCGTTGCGGCAGATGCGGTTCGCGCGTGCGCTCACCCGCACGGTCAGGTGGACAGGCTCTGGTTCGCACCGGGCGTCCAGGCGTCTGCCGAGCTGGGGCGTTGTGCGGGCGTCGTCATCGGCCGGCACAACAGACAGGTCAACACCTCGCAGGTGCGGGTGCGCTCAGTGGACGTCGACGGTGTCGTCGCGACGCTGCGCGAGCAGGCCGTCGACGCCGCCGAGGTGCGACGCCTGGACTCCGAGTACACCCGGCTGAACGCCCTGCTCGGCGGACCGGCCGCCGGTACGCCGGCGGATCTCGCCGCTGTGGGCCTGGAGGCGGTCGCCAACCGGGAGCGGTATGTGGAGATCCAGGAGCGCAGGCTGGCGCGGCTCGACGACGACGCTGCTCTCACCCGTGGTGACAGGGCGGAGGTGTCGCGACAGCTCCACGCCGCTCGGAAGGCGGTCACGGATCTCACCGAGAGCATCGCGGTCTGGCGGGCCGAGGTGGGCGATCTCGCCTCCGTGTCCGAGCCATCGAAGGGCATCCTTCATCGCATCGCCGAGGCGCTCGGGCTCCTCCAGCCCGCTGCGCCACACGCCGGCATCGCTGATCCGCACGTTGCGATCCCCGGCCCGGCAACGCCGCCAGCGATCGACCGCACGGTGGCGGCGCTCGGGGTGGACGGCCCAGAGCTGGCGGTGCCGTGGCTGAGTACCGCCGAGCCCTCGTTCGGGCCGAGTAGGCGGTTGGCTGGGCTGAGCGACATGACGGAGCGGACGGACCAGGTGGTCGACGACATCAGATCCGTTCCGGGACGGCGGGGCATCGTGCCGCCGTCGCTGCGCGATCGGTCCCTGCGTGACGATCTCGACGGCATCGGGGGCATCGGGGGAATCGGCGGTTTCTAGGGGCCACCTTCGCCGGCTGGAGACGGAAGATCGCGCGGCGGTCGCCGCCGACGCAGATCCCGCTCGAGGTCGCGTCGCACAATCGGCGCCAGTTCGGCGCGCAGTCGGGCCTTGATGCGCTCGATCTCCTCCGCTTCGACCTCCGCTCGCAGCTCGCCGCTGATCGTCGCGCGAATCTGCTCCTTCAGCTCCTCACGGACCCGCGCTCGATCGGCGGCGGCCCGCTCGGCGTCCCGCCGCGCCCGCATCCACGGCCCCAGCTCGATGACTCTGCCCGCGCTGACGGTCGGACCGCTCGCGACCTGGCCTGATCCCGCAGCGCTGACCCACCCGCGCAGTTGGTCGGCGTCGAGCAGGTGAACGCTGGTGCCGCTCGCGTCCGTCACGCACAGCAGGGGGCCGAGCAGGAACGACGCCGAAGGCGCGGCGGCGGTGACGAGCAGGAGCCTGGCCAGGGCGTCATCGGGAGACGGGCCTTCCTCGGCGCCCAGCAGGGCGACGCGCTCCTCCACGCGCGCGGAGAGCCCGCTGATCGCCTCCCCGCGGAGCGGCATCCCGCCGCGCAGGGCGATGGTCCGCCGGGTGCTGTCGAACCGCGGCTCGGAGACGTGTACGACCTCGAGGCCAAGAGCGGCCGCAGCCTCGCGGTACAGGCCGAGGACCTCCTCACCGTCGGAGTCGGACGGCGGAACCAGGTGGCCGGGCAGCCACGGCGGCGCCGGAGGCACCCCGAAGGTCTGGGCGGCACCGATCTCCCAGGACGTCCGGTTGAGCTGGGAGATGTCCGCGGTGAGGCGAGGCAGCGCCTCGCGCTCGATCGCTGTCAGCCGGTCGGCCAGATCGCCGACTCGGCGCTGCGTGTCGCCGAGAACCTCGGACAGCCCGAGGACGCGGGTACTGGCGGTCACCTGCTGCTCGGCGAGATCCACCTGTTCGGACCGGAGCTGGTCGAACCGTGCGCCGGACGCGTCGACCCGCTTGCCGAGCTCGGTGAACCAGGCCGCGAGCCGGTCGAGACGCCCGTCGATCGTGGTCAACCGGCTCGCCGTCGCGTCCGGTTGGCCGGCCTGGCGGTCGATGGTGGCCAGCCGTGAGCGTAGGGTCGCCAGCTCGGTGTGAACCTCGGCGAGCTTGCGCTGGTCGTCCCGCAGTCGCGCGTGGAGGTCGCGGACGACCTGCAGTGCCCAGCCGGCGCCGAGGATGATCGCGATCAGAACGAGCAGGTAGACGACGAACAGCGCGGTGTTCACGGCGGAGGATCACTCCTGACGCAGACGGGCCGGTTCGGTCTGACATCTCAGCGGCCGGGGGCGGCGGGCCCGAGGAGCGGTGGGCTGCCAGGTCTGGCGTGCTGAAGCGGAGGAGCCGGCCAGTACGACGGCGCGTCCTCCAACTCGGGCAGCGGTCGCGCGTGCGGTGCCTCGGTGCCCGGCCCGCGCGGAATCCTCGCGGTTCGCGATCTCGGCCCGATCCGGCCGCCCACCTTCGTGGGCCTGCGGTCGGCCAGCTCCGCCCGGTCCACGGCAGTGACCGCGCCACGGTGGCGCGCGTCCTGCTCCTCGGCGATCTTGGCGATTCGCCCGCGCAGTGCCTTGATCTCGGCCTTGATCGACGGAATCCGGTCAGCGTGTGGTGAGTCGGGCCGGCTGGCCCGCTCCAGCCGCCTGGTCTGCAGAGTCAGGCACTGTCGGGCCCGCTCGGCGCGGGCCGTTTCGAGATCCTCTCGACGGCGGACGGTGGTGGTTCCGGGAAGGCGGAGCGAGTCGAGCCCACGAAGCTCCCCGAGGTCGCGACGATCCTCGGAGTCGAGCTTCGCCAGGCTCGTCCTGGCTGCTGACTCCAGCGCTTCTAGCCGCACTCGGATGATCATGCCCCGGACCTCGACGTCCCGGATGCGGGTTCTGGTAGTGGTCGTCTGCCGGTTCTCCGTTCCGATCATGACGCCTCCGGTCCGCCCGAATCCGGCTGTGATCATCCGGGTCAGCTCGGGGGAGCGGGAGAGCGTGCGGCTCATCGCGTCGACGAGCCGGCGCTCCGCGGCGGAGCTTTCCGGCGTGGCGACGAAGTCGGCCAACCGGTAGGCGATGCGCGGCTCGGCCCGGAGGACGGACTCGACCGCGATCTGTGAACGGGTGAGCTGATAGCGGAGGTGAAGCGTCTGGCGATTCCCGTTGCCGATCACGACCCCGCGTGACCCTCGGACACGCACCGAGCACGCACGCACGCGCGCCCGCCCGGGAAGTCCTGCCCGGCCTTCGGCGAAGACAACGCGGTCGGGCCGGCGTGCCGGCGGTGCGGCGACCGCTCGCCGGAACTGTTCCCGACGTACCCAGCTGGTCGGCTGCCTCAGCAGGGCCTCGAACCGGCGCGTGAACTCCGCACCCCGCAGCGCCGGGTCGAAGGACAGGACCGGGCGATCGATCCGGTAGTGGAGATGGGCCTTCTGGACGTTCCGCACGCCAACCATGACGCCGTCGGCCAGCACGTTCACCGTGACGTCGACCGCGTCATGCTCCGCGATCGCACGGACGTGCAGGTCCTCGGCGGCGCCGCGGTGCGCGACCTGGATCAGCTCTTCGTCTCGGCCAGTCACCACGGTCACTCCCGTCGCCACCCTGACCTCACTATTCCAGGACAACCAGCTCCCTATCGCGGAATGGCGGTGAGAATAGGGCGGAACGCCGAGGTGCGGCGGGGAGTCAAACAACCCGGAGGTTGGCCGGATGGACGAGCACCTCACGGACGATGAGATCGAGGCACTGGCGGAGACCTTCGGTGATCCTCTTTCGGCCCGCCATGTCCTGGTCGCGGCAGGCCTGGCCGCGGCGCGTCAGCCCAGCTGGGGGAATGCGACCCCGCTGCGGTACTGGCGGGAGGTCAGTGTTCTGCTGGGCGCCGGGATCATCGCGGAAGGGCGCCATCGGGTGCTCGCCGCGGCGGCGGACGTGTTCCCCGGGAACCCGGCCTTCGCCCCGCCGGCCGCGGCCGCCCCTGCGTCCCCACGAATCTCCGCGGGGCAGGCCCGGCCTTCGCACCCGGACAGTGCGACTCGGGCCGGCTCCACCACGTACTACACGACCGTCACGGACTCGACTGTGGTCGTCGGATCCCACAACAGAGTGAGAATGAAGGTCAGGTCGGCACCGGGTGGTCCGGCACCGGGTGGTCCGGCAGATCTTGAGTCGCGGACTCGCTCGCGGTTCACGCGGGTCGCCGCGCTGCTCTGGCCGCGCCGGCCGAGGAGCGCGCAGGACACTCGGTAGCGGGCAGCCGCGGTCGGAGGTTCCGCGGGTTCGCGCCGCGGTGGCGTAGTTCACCCCTGGGGGCCGCGCAGCGACTGCCAGACCCGCTCGGGCAGGAGTTCGATGGCGGCTGCGAGGTCGCCGCCCGGGTCCGCGCCGGTCTGGGCCCCCGCGGCGAGCCAGCGGCGGGCGAGCTCGGCGGGCGGGCCGATGAGCAGCATCTCGACCAGCGGCGCCGGCAGGTCGACGATCCGCCCGGCGCTGGTGTGTGGGCCCAGCCAGGCCATCAGGCGGTCCAGTCGGACGGCCTTGGCGCGGGCGAGGGCCGCGGCCTGCTCCGGCGTCCTCGGCGCGAAGCCGGAGAGGTGGATGACCCGGGCCGCCGCCGGCTCATCGCGTACGAAACCGAGGTAGCCGACGACGGCGGCACGGATGCCGGCTGCCGCGCCATCGGCCTGCTCGACGGCGGGCACGAGGCGGTCGAGCAGCCGCATCAGGCACCGTTCGTAGAGCACGGCCGCCAGGCCGTCGAAGGTGCCGAAGTGGTGGTAGAGGCTGCCGAGGCTGACCCCGCTCGCCGCGGTGACCGCGGTGACGGTGAATCCACCCGTGCCTCGGCTCGCGAACACGTCGAGTGCCGCGGTGAGCAGGCGTTCGACGGTTTCCTCGCCGCGCGGTTGTCTGGGTGCCATGGCGGGCCCGAGGATCTCACATGGCCGCCGGGTAGGCCGACGGGTCGTCGCGGACCCCGGTCAGCTCCGCGGCCTGCACCCACAGCCTCCGGGCGAGCTCGACGTCGTCGAGCGGCGGCGCCAGCGGCGTCTCCTGGTCGATCTCGAAATAGCGCCCGGTGACGGCGCCGAGGCCCGGCCCGCCGCTGACGACGGGCGCGGCGTCAGCGCCGGCCTCCGCGTCGAGGGCCAGCCGGGTGACGGGGGGTGCCGCCTGCTCCACCGGCGTCCAGAACCGCTTGGCAGCTTTCAGGAGAAGGCCGAGCGGGCCGCGCCGGTCGCCGAGCCCGGTGCGGATGACGCCCGGGTGCACGGCGTTGATCCGGATTCCGGTGCCCGCGTTCTGCCAGCGGCGGGCGAACGGCGCGACGAGCGCCAGGTTGCAGGCCTTGGTGGTGGCATAGGTGCGGATCGGGTGGAAGTCCGCGCCCTGCGGGGTCCGGTCGAGGTCGATCCGTGCCTTGACGTAGAGACCGGCGCTGACCTGAACCACCCGCGCGCGGCTGGCGGCGAGGCGCTCCTGGAGCAGGTGGTTGAGCAGGAACGGCGCGAGATGGTTCGTGGCGAACGCCTGTTCCAGCCCGTCGGCGTTGAGGATGCGGGAGGCAGGCCAGATCCCCGCGTTGTGGATCAGGATCTCCAGGGTGGGGCAGGCGTCCAGCACGGCGGCGGCGGTGGCGCGTACGCCGGCGACGTTCGACAGATCGCCGACGACCAGGCCGACCCGGGGCAGCTCCGCGTCGCGCCCGGCAGCGGCGCCCCCAGAGCCCCCGGAGCCGCGGGCGTTCCGGGCCCGCCAGTCGGCGTCGAGCCGAGCCCGGGCCTGTTCGCCGCGCGCGGGATCGCGGGCGACGAGAACCACCCGCACGCCCGCGTGCAGGAGCTGGCTCGCCACCGCGAGGCCGATCCCGCGGTTGCCGCCGGTCACCACCGCGGTGGCCGTGAACGCCGCCGCTTCGTTGTCGCGCATGGTGGGACGCTAGCAAGATCTAGAATATTTTTCTAGAAAAAAGTTCTAATCGAAGGTCTGTGTGCAGGACGCCCCGCCACCGTCCCTGGAAGCAGGGCGATGGCGGGGCGGACGGAGGACTGGAGCTGACGCCCCGGCCTGCCTCAGGGGCTGATCAGTGGTCTGAACGCGGCCTGGACATCGCCGTCGGACGGGGTGACGAACTTCTTCGTCCCGTAGCCGTAGATGAAGTACGGGCAGCTCGATCCGCTGATCTCCACGCGGGTGTCGCTGATGAGCTGTCCGGTCCGCAGGTCGTAGACGCGCACCGGCACCGCCTCCCGGTGGAACGTCACGTTCCCGACGTTCTCATACGGGCAGGTCTGGACCGCGGCACCGTACTCGGTGTCCCCGGCGCAGATGACCCGGGTCGCGTCATTCACGTCGGTGGTCCGCCATTCCCCGGGGAGCTTGTCGATGTAGTCGGAGGCACCGAAGATCATGGCGCGGCCGGGCCCGCCGGTGCGGGCGGTCAGGTAGGGCGCCGGCGAGGAGCAGTACGCGGGCAGGCTGCCACTGCTCCGCGGGACCAGGGAGGCACGGACCTGGTCCAGATTCCGCTGCAGGTTCTCCAGCGCGATGGCCTTGTCGATCTGCGCCACCTTCTCCCGGGCCTGCCCGGCGAGTTCGTGGTTCGGGTACCGGTCGACCAGCGTCTGGTAGGCCGTTCGGGCGCCCGCCCGGTCCTGGGCCACCTCGTCGTCGCCGCATTCGAGCAGTGCCGCGGGGGCCAGCCGGCGAACGACCTCGGCCGCCCTGCCCGCCGACTGCCGGTCGGGCAGGGCGGTGGCCAGCCAGTCCAGGACGCGCACGGTGACGCAGGGGTCCCTGGTCGGCAGGCCGTCGAAGAACCGGTCCACAGCCGTCTGGACCATGCCCTGGTAGTCCGGTGACTGCGCGCGGATGCCGACCAGTTCCTCGAAGCCGGCCTCCAGCATCTCGACCGAGCTCGACCCGGGGGTGCGCCCGGTGGTGAGCTTCGCGGAGCTGAGGCGTACCGCCGCACACGCCGTGATCATGTCCTCGCCGTCGGAGCCGGGTGAGATGGCGACCATCCGGTGCGCCGGTGACACCCGGTCGACCGCGGCCTCCACCCGACCGCAGTCGCTGGCCTGACGGCCCTCGGCGACCGCGTTGTCGATCCGCTCGACGTCGAGCCGCAGGAGGACCGCCGTCAGCAGTACCGGCAGCGCGGCTCCGAGGGCGACCGACCGCAGTCGCCACGACCGGCGTGGCCGCGGCCCGCCAGGTCCGGGCTCCGGTTCGGACCCGTCGGGTCCCGCCTCGCGCCGGCGCCCACGCGGCCATCCGCCCGCCAGGTACCAGCCGTGCGCGACGAGCGCCAGCCACCAGCCGAGCAGGACGAACGCGAACCAGAGCACCTGCGCTGACGAGGCGAAGATGATGACCAGCTCGGCCGTGACCAGCGTGGTGACGACGGCGAGGTTCCGGCGGCCCAGCATCAGGTAACCACCGCCGAGCAGCGCCGCGTTGGCCAGCGCCACGGCGACCGGGTCGTGGGACCTTTCCACCGGGGCCGGCGCCGGGGCCGGCGTCGGCTTGGCCTGAGGCATGGGTGGGCGTCCTTTCTGTGTTGCTCTGCTCTTCGGTGTCTGCTGCTCTTCGGTGTCTGCTGCTGTTCGGCGTCTGTTGCTCTTCGGTGCCTCGTGGTCTCGGACGGCGGGGGCGCCGTCGGCGTCGCCGTCGCCTCAGGCGGGCGGGGTGATGCGCAGGGTCACCGTCCGGTTGCGGGGGTCGCCGGTGGTGCCGTCGGAGTACGGCGCGACGGCCGTGTCCGCCGCGGAGATCGTGAGGGCGGCGGCCGGGACGCCGGAGTCGCGCAGGGCCAGCGCGGCGGAGGTGGCGCGAGCCCGCCGCAGCGCGGCGTTGTCGGCGAACGGGCCGCCGGCGCGCACCGGCAGACCGTCGCTCTGCCCGACGATCTCGACGCCGACGCCGGGTATGGCCGCGAGCCGCGCCCCCAACCCGGTGAGTGCCGTGCGGCCCTGCGGCCCGAGGCTGTCGCCAGCGGTGAAAAGCGGGTCGTGGAAGACGACCACCACCTGGCTGCCTGCCCTGATGACGTCGGCCTCCGGGCCGGTGAGGCTCGCGGCCAGCTCTCCCGCCGGGCCCATCGGCACGGCGCCCGTCGTGGTGGTGACCGCTATGGGCACCGGGGCGGGTACGACCGCCGCCGGGGAGCCGGCGGACTCCACGGAGTCGTTCTGTTCGTCGCCGATCCACCAGCCGCCGCCGAAGGCGAGCACGACCAACAGCCCGGCGGCGACACCGCCGCGCAGCCGGTTGCCGGCGCGGCGGCCGCGCAGGCGCTCCAGCCCCGCGACCGCGCCGTCGGCCGTGCCGTCCAGGGCGAGCGCGGCCCGCCAGTGGCGCTCGGCGTCGTCGAAGCGCCCCTGCTGTGCGTGGATCCGAGCGAGCAGGTCGTGTTCCGCCGCGGTGTGGTCACGGCCGGCTGCCAGCTCCGTGAGCAGCCGTACGGCGTCGGCATACCGGCCGGATCGCGCCAGCGCGGCGGCCTGCCCCCGCATGATCTCGCCGAGGAGAACGGCCGGTTCCGCGACGGACCTGCCCCCGACGCCACCACCTGCGGCCACGGCACGGCCAGCCATGGCACGGCCGGCCACGGTGCCGGTGGCGATGGTGTCCGTGGTGACGGTGTCCGTGGTGATGGCGTCGGCGGGCAGGTCAGCGGCTCTTGTAGACATTGCTGAAGTCCTCGCTCTCGGATCCCCGGTCGGTGTCCGGAAGCAGCTCGAGAAGCTGGCGGATCACCGCCCGGAGCCGTTCGGTGTCGTTGGCGTCGACGGCGCGCTGCCCCTCGGTGATCAGGCGGTTGGCCAGTGCCTGATCGCGCAGCTCGGCGCGTCGTTCGACCAGCTGGGAGAACCTGGCCATCACCACGGCGCCCGTCTTGCGGTCGACCATGATGGCCAGGTGGGCGGTCAGCTCGTCGACGAGGATCCGAAGGTGGGCGGCGTCCCGGCCGTCCAGCGCGCGGCGCACCTCGGCGGCGATCCGCTCGTGCCGCTTGCGGTCCTTGGCGTCGCCGTACTCCTCGATCAGGCCGGGGGCGTCGGCCAGCACCCGGTTCGCCAGCTCCACCAGGGACGGCCACTCCAGCGCGTGCTCGACGTCGTCGAGCTTCGCCCGAAGATCCAGCATGCGCTTGCCGGCGGTGCTCGCCGCGTCCGTGTCGCCGTGCTCGGTGGACGCCACGTCGTTCTCGATCTGGTCGACGACCTGCTCGTCGTCCAGTGCGTCGAGGATGGCCTGTGCTGCCGGGTCGCCGGTGCGCCGGGCGCCGGAGCGCAGGTCGGCCAGTCGGCGCCGCTCGGCCTCCAGCGCGCGGCGAAGCTCGGCCGGGTCCGGGGCACGCTCGGTGGTCAGGTCGTGGACCGTCTCGAAGTCCTCCTCGAGGATCGGGACGAAGGCCCTGGTGGTCACGAGCCGGGACCCGTCGATCTCGATATCCACCTCGATCTCGCTGTTGGGCGGGATGTCCCGCGCCACCTCGGCGGCGAGGATCTCCAGGGAGCCCACCTGCCGGTTGCGGTCGGCCCGGGCGTGCTCTCCCTCCAGGATCGGGATCCGCAGCAGCCCACCCGACTGGCCGCGGACCAGCCGTACGGTGCTGCGCAGGATCTCGTGGCCGCGGGCCGGGATCCGGGTGCCCTTCTCCAGCAGCCAGGCGACCTCGTTGCCGGACAGACCCACCCCGATCGAGTGGGTGAGGGTGGCGGCCGGCGCGACGACACCGAGGGTGTAGGTCAGCTCCGAGGGCTGGATCCGCTCCCCGCCGCCGGTCGGGCTCTCCAGCACGATGCTGTAGACGTTGCGGCGCTCGGGCTCGGCGCGCAGCGTGGTGACGAACGAGCCGGTGGCCGGAAGTGTGATCTTCCCGCTGCGCCACGGCGGGCGGGCGTCGGCGTTGACGAGCTCGATGGTGAAGCCCTCCAGGCTCCGTCCGGACGGCCCCCGGACGACCCCGCCCACCAGCGGCGTCGGGTCGGAGCCGATCGGCTTGTACTCGAGGTCGACGGTGAAGGAGACGTCGGGGCGGGTCGGCCCGACCGGCAGGCGCTGCGTTCCGGCGAAGATGGCCGCCCCGCGGGCCACCACGGTCATCGGGTCCTGGCTGACGTCCAGCTCGATGCCGAGGCCCTCGGCGAGGCGCCGACGCAGGTACGGCATGAGGGTGGGGCCGCCGACGAGCAGCACCCGGTCGATCTTCTCCGGCGCGAGCTGGCTCTCGGCCAGCGCGGCGTGGCAGATGTTGACCGCACGGGCGACGAACGGCTCGGTCAGCGCCTCGACGTCCGCGGCGTGCAGCTCGTGGACGAACTCGACCGGGTTCCCGTCCGCGTCGGTGCACAGCGGCGGCTCGCTGATGTCGATCAGCGCCGTGGGTGACGAGGAGAGCTCGATCTTCGCGTTCTCCGCCGCCGCCTTCAGCTTCGCGATCGCCTGGGCCCAGGTCGGCTCACCACGGCCGAAGCCAGGCAGTGAATGCTGCCGGAGCAGCGCCGGAATCAGCAGCTGCTCGACGATGGCCCAGTCGATGAGCTTTCCGCCGAGGAAGTTGTCGCCGCGGTGGTTGACGATGTCGAACTCGCCGTCGCGGATATGCACGATGGACGCGTCGAACGTGCCGCCGCCCAGGTCGAAGACGAGTCGGTAGATGTTGTCCTCGTCGCGCTGGAAGCTGTAGGCGAGGGCGGCCGCGGTCGGTTCCTGCAACAGCGGTGACAGCTCCAGGCCGGCCGCCTCCGCGGCACGCCGGGTGGCGTCGGTCTGGTTCAGCTCGAACGCGGCCGGCACCGTGATGACCGCGGCCCGGATCTCCTCGCCCATCTGCTGTGTCACGTTCGCCCGCAGCGCGCGCAGCACATGCGCGGAAAGCTCCTCCGGGCTCAGCGCGAGGCCGCTGTTGGCGAAGCTCTTCGCCTGGTCGCGCAGCCCCATCCGCAGCTTGAACTCGGCGGCGGCGTTCGCCGGGTCGGACTCGACACGCTCACGTGCCCGGGCACCCACATGAATGCGCCCGGTGCGGTCGGCGAACACCGCCGACGGTGTCGTGTCGTGACCGAAGGCGTTCTTGACGATGCGGGCATCGGTGCCGTCCAGGACCGCGATCGCGCTGTTGGTGGTGCCCAGGTCTATGCCGAAGTCCATCGTCGAGCGCGTCATCGTTCCTCCGGTCCGCTGGAAGGTTCCTCAACAGGGGTGCCGACGACGACCTCACCGGTCTGCACCCGCTGGCCGTGCAGATAGACGGTGGGCCGCAGGGTTTCCAGGACGGTCTCGCCGGTCAGCCCGGTGGTCCGCTGGAACTCCAGGACCTGCAGGTCGAGCCCGGAGTCGTACGGGATGCGGTCGTGGTCCTGGACCTCGACACCCGCCGCGCCGAGGGTGCTCCACAGGGAGTCGAGCTGCCGTTGCAGCCGGCGGGTGTCACCCGACCGGCCCCCCGCCGGGCCGGCACCGGCACCGGCACCGGCCGCGGCCGCGGTCGCGTCGAGACGGCGGCGCAGCCGCCACAGCCCGGTGGCGAGCTCGGCCACCGCCGAAGGTCGCAGCGTGCCCGCGGCAGCCGCACCTTCCGACTGCGCCACGGCGGGTGGCTCCGGTGCCGGCTGCTCGGCGGACGCGGGTCCGTCCTGCAGGGAAGCCCACAGCGCGTCGGCCCATTTCTCCGGAATCGACGGCGGGGCGATGCGGAAGGCACGCGGATGGCGCCACTGGCGCAGACCGTCGGGCCACCGGCTGTCAGACATTGCCAATCCCCAGAGGTTTCTCGCCGCGGTTCCAGCCGCGGGCAGTCAGGTCCTTCAGGACGGGAAAGGAGTCCAGCCGCGCTTTCTCCCGGCGCCCGGCGGGCGCGACCGCGGCGAGCACGTCGACGAGGAGCGCGGCGAAGGCGGCGAACACGGCGAGGGCGATGAAGCCGCCGCCGGAGCCGGGGAAAAGCATGGTGGGAATGCTGATCGCGACCAGGAGGTAGAGGGCGCAGCGCAGCACGGCCGCACCCTGCCGACGCGTGGTCCGGCTCTCGCAGGACGAACAGCGCGGCACCGTGACCTTCGTGTTGCGCCAGCTCACCCGCGGATAGGTCCGGGTGATGTCGCCGTGCATCCAGATCTCCATCGCCGCGGAGACGCCCGGCTCCTTCTCGCAGAACCAGCACGTGAACGACTGCGTGGCCGCCTCCAGGATCCGGCGGTTCTCGGCCAGCCGTTCCCGGACCGTCTCCGACGCCGCGACCCCCTCGGCGCGGACGGTCGCCGCGGACATCCGCTGCTGGTCGCGGACAGAGCTCTCCGTCGGGGGCTCCGGCCGGTCCCGGGCCTGGTCGAACGCGAGCAGGCAGGTCAGGGTCTCGACGGCCACCCGGTCGCGGGTGCGTACCCGTGACGACTCGTCAGCGGGCAGCAGCAGGTCCAGTCGCTCGAGTGCGCCCGTGGACTCGGCGAGGATGCGCTCCGCCTGCGCCAGGCCCTCATTGCGGGTGCCGTTGGCCACCCCCACGGCGCTGTCGCACAGCCGGTCGATCTCGTCGGCCCACGGTGCGCCGGCCGTGCGCAGGGCGGCGCCCAGGGTCTCCTCGGCGTCGCTTCCCAGCCGCGCGCCGCGCATGGCCGCCAGCTGCCGCTCGGCCCGGTCACGCTCGCCGGCGGCGATGGCCTCCGCCGCCAGCCCGGCACCGATCGACAGCAGCGCGGCGGGCAGCCCGGTGCGGATGGTGTCGGCCAGGTCAGGGTCGAGCCGGGCGTCCGCGGCGCGGCGGATACGCTCCTCAAGACCGCTCCATACCTGGTGGTCGCGCAGGACGTCCCCCCAGCGGCGGTAGACCAGGACCCAGTCGGGTGGTTCCGAGCCCGGGGTCAGCTCGGCGTCCAGCGCCTGCAGGTGACCGAGCACCGCGACGTTGTGCAGCGCGTTCGCGGCGTCCGGTGCGGGTACCTGCCGATCACTGTTCTCGGCCGTGGCGGCCCACAACCTGGCCGCCGCATGGGTGTCACCGGCGGCCAGGGCGGCCAGCGCCGGATCCTCGCCGGTGCCGGTGCCGGTGCCGGTGCCGGTGCCGGTGCCGGTGCCGGTGCTGCGGCCGTCGCCGTCGCCGGAGCTGCCGCCGCCGCCAACCGGCCAGAACCAGAAGAACTCGTCGACAAGCCGCTGGCGCGGATCAGCGAGCCGGTCGAGAGCGGCCCGGATGTCCGCACTGGACGGCTCGGGCCGCAGCGGCAGAATGTCCGGTACCGGCAGGGGTGCCCCGGTCTTCTCCAGGATGGCGAGCATGTCCGACTGCCGTCTGATGTCGCGGGCCGTGGCCGACAGCGGGACGCCGGTGAGGCGGAACGCGTTCTGGCGGTAGAGCTGGGCGGACACCCGCCGCAGCGGGGCGAGGTCGGTGCCGTGCGTGGTCATGGCGTCAGCCCCCTGTGTTCTTGCCGGCGGCGATCTCCCCGGCCGGCCCCGGTTCCCGCCCGCGTTGCCGCGGCCGGTCTGCGCGTGGTGTGTCCGCGTGTCGGCTGTCGCGCCCGGTGCCTGTGGGTCCGCTGTCCGTGGGTCCGGTGTCCGCGGGAGGCGGGTCCTTGGGCGGCACATGCCGAGGTGGCCCGTCCTGGCGGGGCGGGTTCTGGCGTGCTGGCCAGGCCTCGAGGTCGGCGAGCATCTCGGCCGCGGACGGGTAGCGCGTCGCGGTGTCGAAGGACAGCGCCCGGACGATGATCGCGTTGAGCAGGTCGTCGACCGCGTACCGCACCTGGTTCGGCGGCACGAGCGCCGTGGTGTCCCAGGCGGCCGTGATCGGATCGCCGGCGGCGCGCCGCGGGTAGGGGAACTCGTCGGTCAGCAGGAGGTAGAACACCGCGCCGAGGGCCCAGACATCGCCCGGCATCGACGCCAGATGGGGGTGCAGCAGTGTTTCCGGCGCCATGAACGCGATGGTTCCCTGCGAGCTGGCCAGCAGCGTCAGCGCGCTGACCTTCCGGGCGAGCCCGAAATCGCTGATCCGGGCCCGGGGCCCGTCCCGGTCGTAGCCGACCAGAATGTTCTGCGGGGTGATGTCGCGGTGGACGATCGGTGGTGATTCCCGATGGGCGACCGCCAGCCCACGGGCGACCTGGCGCATGACGTCGACCGCGACGGGAATGGGCACGAACGCGTCACCGAACGACTGCCGGAAACCGGTCAGTGTGCCGCCGTTGACATATTCCATGGTGAAGTACGCATGGCCGCCGCTGTCCGCCTCGACGGTGTTCGCCTCAAAGACGCGAACGATGTTCGGGTGACCCATCCTGGAGAGCAGCATTGCCTCACCGAGTGCGTCCCGCACCTGCTCCGCGGACATTCCCTCCTGCCGGAACACCTTCATCGCCTGCCGGCCCAGATAGCGGTGCTCGACCCGGTAGACCTCGGCGAAGGCGCCGCGGCCCAGCAGCCGTTCGACGGTGTAGGTATCGCGTATCACCTGCCCGACGCTTAACAGGGCCATACCGCTGTGACCTCCGAGGGCACCACCAGGGTGTTCTTTTCGGCAGGTCGGCGTCGACCGCCGACTTCGGAGAACCTAGATGACGAGCCTGCGGCCGGGTAGTGGAGCGCTACACCCCATGGCCGCACCGGGTCCGGGGGTGGTCCGTGGACCTGTCCGTGCCCTGCGGGCGGCCGCATGGACGGGATCGCCCGGCGTGCGCCCGGCGTGCGGCCGGCGCTCCTGGCTACTGCTGGGCGGGCGGGCCGAGGTCGTCCTCGGTGACCACCCGGTTGAGGATCATCCAGTGGGCCAGAGACTCCCAGTCCGTCAGCTCGGGGACGCCGCGTCGGCTCAGCTCCTGCCGGATGTCGGTGATGACGTTGCGCACATACCTTGGGCTCAGGTTCAGCCGTACGCCGATCTCCTGGTAGGTGGCCGGGCGGGCGTCGCTTCCGCAGCGGGTCAGCAGCGGCCGGCACAGCTCGACGATGATGTCCCGCTGCGCCGGGGTGAGCTGCAGTGGCCCGCCGATCGTCGCTCGGCTTTCGGAAAGCGTGCTGGCGCCGAAGAACCGGCGGTCATAGGTGACGGCGGAGGCGTCGACATGGATGGTGGCGGTCGCCCCACCCTGGCGGGCCAGGACGATGTCGAACTCGGAGAACGGCAGGGATGTGACCGCCGCGCCGGGTTCGATGACCCTGTCCGCTCCGACGGGCGGGCGCAGCGAGAACGGCTTGGACTGGGACTTGTTGTACACCAGGACGCAGTCGTCGAGAACCCGCAGCGAGGCCATGTGCCGTGACAGATAGATGTCATCCGGCAGCTTGATGGTGCAGGCGCTGCTGCGCCCGACCGTGATTTCCGCGCCGCGGCCGGCCCGCCACCGGGTCCCGCCATGTTCGAGTACGACGACGGGCCCTGGCAGCGAACTGCCCATGGCGGCGTTGCTCACCTGCGCGCTCCTGGTCCTCGCCCGGCGGATTCAAATGAAGGAACCGGACCAACTCTAGTCGCCCGCGCGGCCACCCGTCATTGTAACGGGGGCGGTCGGCGTTCGGCAGGGTTAGAAGTACCGTGGTCGGCCGGAGTTGCACCCGGACTTTAGGCGGAAAGACAGGCGCTCCGTGGGTCGCGGGTGGGACGACTGCCGCATGATGTGCTTGTGATGCTCTGGGGCGTTCGATGATGATCGACCGGGCACGGGTGGCCGCTGCCGTGCCCAACTACGTTCTCGGCGAGGATCTCGGTGCGGGCGCGTTCGGGCTGGTGCTGAGGGCCGAGCACCGTCGGATGCGTCGCCCGAGCGCGATCAAGGTGATGCGGGCCCGCGACGCCGGGGGCGAGTGGATCGACTTCGCGGCCGAGGCCCGGCTGCTGGGCAGCCTTGATCATCCGCATGTGGTCCGGGTGTATGACTACGTCGAGGATGACGACCTCCGCCTCGTGGTGATGGAACTGCTGGGCGGAGGCACGCTGAGCCGGCGCCGCAGCCGGCTGACCCCGGAGCAGGCGTGTGCGGTGGGCCTGGCGGTGGCCGCCGCGCTGAGCCACACCCACGACCACAACGTGCTGCACCGCGATGTCAAGGGCGACAACATCCTGTTCGCCGCGGACGGGACGGTGAAGGTCGTCGACTTCGGCATCGCGCGGGTGTTCGAGGGGGCGGCGACCACCGCCAGCAAGGTTGTCGGCACACCGATGCACATGGCTCCCGAACAGATCGAACGTGGGCGCCTGGGCCCGGCGACCGACCTGTACGCGCTGGGCAGCGTCCTCTACCGCCTGCTGACCGGGCGCCCCCCGTTCGACCCCCGGCAGCCGCTGCACGTCCTGTGGCACCAGCAGCTGTCGGCGCCACCCCCGCCCATGCCGGGGGTGGCCGGGCCGGTCGCCGAGGTCGTCCTGCACGCGCTGGCGAAGGATCCGGCCGCCCGGCCGCCGGACGCCGTCACGTTCGCCACCGCGCTCGCCCACGCCGCGACCGAGGCCTATGGCGCGGGCTGGACCGTGCGGGCCGGCCTGCCGCTGCACCTCGACGACGCCGTCCGCCGCGCGGCGGAGGGGACCTCGCTCGGTGGCGTGCGAAGCCCTGGCGCCGCGATCCCGGAGGCCGTGATCCCTGCGGGGGACGAGCCCCCGGCCGCCATCGGTGGCGCCGTCGCCGTCCGCCGTGATGCCGCTGCTGACGGCGCCGACAGCGATCACGGTGATGATGGTGGTGAGGACCGCGGTGTCGGCGCGACGCGGAAGCTGGCACAGGGTGGGAAGCCGGACCTGTGGGACGGTGCGGAGCCCACCGCCCAGGGGCTCGCCCGGCTGAGGGGGACCCTCGGCCCGGACCATCCGGACACCCTGGCGGCGGCGAACAGCCTCGCCGTTCGGCTGAGTGCCCGCGGTGACCACCGGGCCGCCCGCGCGCTGGATGAGGACACGCTGGCGCGGCGCGGCCGGGTGCTCGGGCCCGACCACCCCGACACCCTCACCTCGGCCCACAACCTCGCGGTCGACCTCGCCGAGCTCGGCGACCAGGCCGCCGCCCGCGACCTGTACCGCGAGACGCTTGCCCGGCGCCGCCGGGTGCTCGGGCCCGACCACCCGGACACCCTGGGCACGGCGAACAACCTCGGCATCGTGCTGGGCGCCCTCGGGGACCACCTGGCGGCCTGCGAGCTGGGGGAGGACACCCTCATCCGGCGGCGCCGGGTGCTGGGGGAAAGCCATCCCGACAGCCTGACCTCGGCGTACAACCTCGCTGTCCGGCTCAGCGCCCTCGGGGATCACGAAGCGGCCTGCGAGCTGGGGGAGGACACCTTCACCCGGCGCGGCGCGGTGCTGGGCCCAGGCCACCCGGACACGGTGAAGTCGGCCTACAACCTGGCTGTCTACCTGGGCAGGCTCGGCCGCTACCCGCGGGCGCGGGAGATCGGCGCGGACGTCCTGGCCAGCCGGCTGCGCGCGCTCGGCCCAGAGCATCCCGAGACCCGCGAGGTCGAGGAGGCGCTGCAGTGGTGGGTCGATCAGGAGGCCGCCGGCGGGTGACGCGGACGACTCCCCCGGTGGCTCAGTAGCCGGCGGTGATGTCGACGAGGCCGTGCAGCGGCTCGCCCGCGCGCCAGCGGCGGAGGTTGTCCGAGAAAACATCAAGGCCACGGCTGAAGCCACCTGGAGCCGACCAGGCAACGTGCGGCATGATCCGCACCCGTGGGTCGTGGCGCAGCGGGTGGTCGGCCGGCAGCGGCTCCGGGTGGGTGACGTCCAGGCTGGCGCGGGAGACGACCCCGCTCGCCAGCGCACGGACCAGCGCGTCGGTGTCGACGATCCGCCCCCGGGCGATGTTCACCAGATGCAGGCCGGGCTTCGCGAGGGCGAACGCGGCGTCATCGAGCAGCCGGTTCGTCTGCGGGGTCAGCGCGGCGGCGACCACCAGGTGGTCGGCCTGCCCGAGCAGCTCGGCGAGCGTGTGCACGACCGTCACGCCCGGGACGTCGGAAGGGCGGCCGCTGCGCCGCAGTGCCAGCAGACGGGTCCCGAAGCCGGCCAGGCGGGGTGCCAGGGCCTGGGCGATCGACCCGAAGCCGAGCAGCCCGACGGTGCGGCCAGCCAGCGTGCCCAGCGGCTCGGTGATGTACGGCTCGTTCGTCTCGGCCTCCCAGATGTCCGGGAAGCGCTTCTCGGCGGCGAGGAGCAGGCCGACCGTCAGCTCCGCGATCGCGACGCTGTTCGCGCCTCGGCCGCAGGTCACCGTGCGGCCGGCCAGCCGGTCGAGGGGGAACCCGTCAACGCCCGTCGATACGAAATGCACCCATTCCGCCCGTTCGACGGCATCCAGCGCGGCCGGCGACGGCGAGTTGTTCAGCGACCAGGGCATGACCAGCGACATCAGCGGCCCCGCTGGCGTGGCCGGCAGGGGGTCGCCGCCCAGAATGTCGAGAACCTCGACGTCGGTGCCGAGAGCGGTGCGCAGCGGCTCGACGAACGGTTGCGGCAGCAGTGCCGCGACCACGGCTGCTGCTGCCGGCGGCCGGTCGTCGAGGGGCAGGGCGGGGGACGTCTGGGGCACGAAAACACCCAAACACGCTGGCCGCGTGGGAGCCAACGCCGGCATCGCGTGATCTTCTTCACTTTTCTATCGATAAAATGAAGAAAGCCTACGCCGTGCCGTGCGGAGCGGACCGCACGGCACGACGTCAGGCGGCCGGGTGTCAGACGGTGGCCGTGGCGACCGTCGCGAGCACGATGCGGACGACGTCGTTGATGGAGGCGAGGGTGAAGACGTCCTCGTCCTCGATCTCGATGTCGTAGGCGCGCTCGATGCGGGAGATCATGACGAGGACCTTCATCGAGTCCGCGCCCTCGGCGTTGCGAAGATCAAGGTCTGGGGTGAGCGTGTCGGCCGGCATCCCGAGCTCGCGGGCGACGATGTCCGTGACGGTGCTCAGAACCTCGGATTCGGACGGCATGATCGTCGCTCCGTTCAGGCCGAGAGCTCGGCCATGGCGTGGCGGATGGTCGAGTTGCGGGTGAGGTCCCGGCCCACCGCCGTGCCGAGCATGCGTCGCAGCTTCGCCTGCAGCTTCTCCTGCGCGTCGGGCGGGGAGATCCGCAGGAACACGTCGATCACGTCGTCGACGGTCTCGTGGTCGCGCATCTCCTCGACGCGCTGGTGCTTGTAGACGCCGACCGGGTGGTTCAGCCGCGGGCTGGTCACGTAGAAGTGGATCCTCTCCAGGACCGACTTCAGCTCCTCCGGGTGCTGGGCGAGGCGGCGCTTCAGGTAGAAGAGGAACTCGCGGGCGTGGCCTGCCTCGTCGCGGCTGGCGTTCAGGAAGAGGCCGGCGAGGACGGGCTCCTGCACCCATTCCGCCAGCGCCCGGTAGGCCGTGTTGACGATGATCTCCGAGATGACGTTGGTGGTCAGCGTCGCGCTCGGCGTGATCCCGGCCTCGTACGGCTCGCGCAGCGCCTCGATCTTGTCCTGGTCGATGTGGACACCGACGGCCTTGAGCCAGGCGCGGAACGCGTAGTGGTGCTGCAGCTCCTGGTAGGCCCAGATGGCCACGAAGGCCGAGCAGTCGTAGTCGTCGTGGAACTCGCTGAGGAAGCCGTGCAGCCCGGGAAGGGACGTCGCCTCACCCACGACGACGCCCTTGACGAGGGCCAGGTAAGCCGGCTGGACGAGCTCCTGGTCGATGTTCTCAAGCCCCAGCTCGCAAACCTTCCACTGGAGCCGTTCGTAGTGTTCGAAGACCTCGAAGCTGTGGGACTTCTCGGACGTGGCGGTCGGCATGGATGAACCCTTCGGCGAGCTTCCGCGCGAGCCCCGCGCGGGTTCACCATGGAATGCGCGTCCGATCATCACAACCCTGGATTCGATCTCCCAATCGGCTGATCCGCCCGTGGGGCGGTATCCGCGCGGTGCCACGGACAGCCGCCGCGGTGGCATCGTAGGACCGGATACGGACAACACCGACCACTGATCCGTCCGCTGGTGCGGGCCGTGGTTGATCGAGACCGGCGAGAGGGCGAGGACGAGGCATGGCGAACCTGGCGCAGCTGCTGGAGGACACGGCCGCGACCTACCCGGACCGGGAGGCGCTCGTCCTCGGCCCCGCCCGCGTCACCTATGCCCAGCTGGACGCGGCCGCCAGCCAGGTCGCGAACCTGCTGGTGGCCACCGGCATCCAGCCCGGCGACAAGGTCGCGCTCAGCTGCGTGAACGTGCCGCACTTCACGATCGTCTACTTCGGCATCCTCAAGGCAGGTGCGGCGGTCGTGCCCCTCAACGTGCTGCTGCGGAGCCGGGAGATCGCCTACCACCTCGACGATTCCGACGCCCGCGCGTACTTCTGCTTCCAGGGCACTCCCGAGCTGCCCATCGCGGACGAAGGGTATGCCGGGTTCGTCGAGACGCCCGGCTGTGAGCACTTCTTCGTCATCACGCTCGACCCGGCCGCCGCCTCGCCGGTGCAGGGAACTCCGCAGCGCCCGGTGCGGACCCTCGGGCAGGCCGTCGCCGACCAGCCGGCGACGTTCCGCAGCGTCGAGACCGCGGACGACGACACCGCCGTCATCCTGTACACCTCGGGCACCACCGGCCAGCCCAAGGGAGCGGAGCTGCGCCACCGCAACATGCGTGACAACGCGCTGGTCGCCCGGGATGTGTTCCAGTGTGATCCCGCCCGCCCCGACACCTACCTGTGCGTGCTGCCGCTGTTCCACTCGTTCGGCCAGACGGTCACCCAGAACAGCGCGATCGCGTTCGGGGGGCGCTGCGTGCTGCTGCCTCGGTTCGAGGCGGGCGCGGCGATCCAGATCATGCTGGACGAGCGGGTCACCGTCTTCGCCGGGGTTCCGACGATGTACTGGAGCCTGCTCGACGCGCTTGCGCGGGACCCGTCGATCGACGTCGAGACACTGGCCGGCAACCTGCGCATCGCCATCTCCGGCGGTGCGGCACTGCCGGTCGAGGTGCACCGGCAGTTCGAGAAGCAGTTCGGCGTCACGATCATGGAGGGCTACGGCCTGTCCGAGACGTCCCCGGTCGCCGCGTTCTCGGTGTACGGCCAGCCGCCGCGGGTGGGCTCCATAGGCGTTCCGGTCCGCGGGATCGAGATGAAGCTGCTCGACCCGGCGAGCTGGGACGAGATCACCGAGCCCGAGGGCATCGGCGAGGTCGCCATCCGCGGGCACAACGTGATGAAGGGGTACTACAAGCGGCCCGAGGCGACCGAGCAGGCGCTGCGGGACGGCTGGTTCCGCACCGGTGACCTCGGCCGAAGGGACGCCGACGGCTGGTACTACATCGTCGACCGCTCGAAGGACATGATCCTGCGCAACGGGTTCAACGTCTATCCACGTGAGGTCGAGGAGGTCCTGCTGACCCATCCCGGCGTGTCGCTCGCGGCGGTCATCGGCATCCCGCATCCGAGTCACGGCGAGGAGATCAAGGCCGTCGTCATCCGGGAGAAGGGCGCCACCGTCACCACCGAGGAACTGATCGCGTGGGCGAAGGAGCAGATGGCCTCCTACAAGTACCCGCGTGTCGTGGAGTTCGTGGACGCGTTGCCCATGACCGCGACCGGCAAGATCCTCAAGCGCGAGCTCTCCTGAACGATCGGCACGGGACGCCACGCCTGCGCGCAGGCGCGTGAGCGGAACCGGGTGGGAGCGGAACCGGGTGGGAGCGGAGGCCAGGCGCGGGGTGCAGGGCACCTGACCTCCGCTGGATCAGTGCCGGCCGCCGTTCCTGACGGTGATGGTGACGGTCGCGGTGCTGGTGCCGGCGGGGAGCCTGGTCGTGTCGACCACCAGGAACGCCCCGTCGTCCTGCTGGCCGTTCGGCAGGATCTTGGCCTTCAGCTGGAACGGCGCCGCCGTGTTCGTCACGCCGTTGATACCGAAGTCGTTGTCGTTGGTGATGACGAGCGTCCGCCCGCCGTCGGTCGTCGCGACGCCCTCGACCTTGTCGTGGCCGAAGAAGCCACCGGTCGGGTCGAGGGTGCTGACCAGGCCCGCGACGTCCACATCCAGCTTCTTGCCAACCGGGCGGATGCCGGCCGCGGCCAGCGTCGCCGTCGCCGTCGCGGTGTCGGAGCTGCCGACCGTGGCCTCGATGGTCTTCTGGGCGCTGCCCAGCAGCAGACCGCCCTTGGCCGCGGTGTACACCGCGCCCGGTACTGACGCCTGCGGGCCGACGTCGGTCGCGCCGTCCAGGTCGATCGCGAAGATCTTCTTGACCGCACCGGGCTCGAAGACGCCGTCCCGCTCGGTGACCAGGAACCTCGAGTTGCCGACCGCGGTGATCTCACTGACCGCGCCGACGTTGCGCACCGGGTCGTCCAGCAGGTACAGGTACTCGTGGGTTGCTTTCGTGCGCAGGTTGTAGGTGACGATGCGCAGGGTGGTCACGGTAGCCGGCTTCGGCGTCAGGTCCTTCTGCGCCAGCGCGGACTGCATCATCCCGACGAGCGTCGTGCCGTCCGGCGTGATGGTCAGGCCCTCCATGCCCCGGTTCGGCATCCGGTTGGCGAGCTCCGCGGGCAGCGCGCCGTTGAAGGGGGAGAGGCGCTCGATCGCCTTGCCGTCACGGTCGAAATGCGTGATGTACGGCCCGTACTCGTCGGAGACCCAGAACGTGCCGTCGCGCAGCGCGACCAGGCCTTCGGGGTCGTAGCCGTTCGGATCGGCGGTGAGCGTGTTCCCGTCCAGGTCGAGGATCGTCTCGCCGGTGCTCGCCTCGGTGCTGACCCGCCCGTTGTAGGGCGTGCCGTCGGCGGCGCGCAGCGTGATGGTCCTCTCCAGCACCGCCCTGCCGTCGACGAGCCTGAACTTCCCGATCTTCGGGGCGAAGGACGGCAGCGGCTCGATCTTCACACCGCCCGGGCCGTCGACGTTCGGGCCACGGTCGGTCAGGCCGTAGAACTCGTTCCTGGAGCCGGGCACGGGGTACACGGACGACCCGTAGGCGCCGCCGGAGATGGTGACGCCGCCGATGGTGGCGAGCGGGGCGACCTGTGTCTGGTAGACGCTGACCGCGTCACTGACGGTGTAGCTGAAGCTGTCGGTACCGGTGAAGCCGGCCTTCGGCGTGTAGCTGAAGGAGCCGTCGGCGGCGAGACTCAGCGTTCCGTTCGTGGGCGTGGTGTTCGAAACCAGGGTGACGGGCTCGCCGTTGTCGTTACGAAGGATGCCCCCGGCACGTATCGAGAGCGTCTTTCCGGCCGACACGCTGTAGGTGTCGTTACGAGCCTGCAGCCTTTCGCCGGGACGCGATCCACCCCCGCCGGCCTGGGCGGCACCGGCGACGGCACCGGCGCCGAGCAGTGCGACAGCCAGCGCGCCAGCGGTCACGCTGGTCCGGCTCGGTCGATTCATATGTTCCCCCCCTTGTCGGTCGCGGGCCCGATGGCACGCGCCGTAGAGCTTCTGCCGCCGTGATGGACGCCGGGCATCCCGCAAATGGACCATCCGTAAACCGCGCCTGACATGTCGATGATCGGCAACGGTCTGACCTGCGGTGATTCATCTGTTCCGGCGCGCCCGCGGTGATGGTCCGGTGGCGCTCCGATGCGTTCCCGGTGCGGTTCGGCGGGGCCTCGGGGAGGTGTGGGCGTGACGGCGGCCCGGAGGTGCGCCGCGCGGCCGCGCCGGTCGGTTGTGGCCGGTGTGGCGGTGCACCGGCGCGCCGGTGCCGCGGTGAGGATCTTCGCGGCCTTCCCTGCGGCCGCAGGGAGTCCGCCGGTACCTCTAGATGATTAAGTGTTACTTGCGTCTCATCTAACTCGTCTATAGCCTAAAGCAGTCGACTTGTATGACTGGTGGGGGTGCGTGCGGCGCAGGTCGTGATCCATTTCCCGCATGATTCCGACGAGTGACCAGGGAGCTGTCCCTCGCCTGTCCGCCGTGAACGTCGGGATTCGAGTGTGGAGCCTGCGGCGAGTGAAGTCCGGTCCCGGTCGATGCGCCTGAGCGGCATCGACCCCACGCCGCGCGGGTCGCCTCTCAACCGGAAATGCCGGACGGTCGTGCAGTATACGTCGTGACAAATCCATGGGCTGGTTGCGCTCGGCCGCACTGCTTTCGAGCGCCTGGAACCGAAGGACTGACCACGTGCCTGTGAAGAGGCTTGAACTCCACTTAGGGCGGCTGGTGGCACTGGTCGCCGCGCTGGGCGTCCTGCTCGTCGCATGCTCCAATTCGTCGGGATCGGACTCGACGGAGAACAAGGGCGGCAGCGGCGGAGCGGTGGTCTCGAACAGCGCGCCCGGGGTGACCGCGGACGCGATCAACTTCTCCATGCTTGCCACCAAGAGCAACAACCCGACCGGCGCCTGCATCTACGACTGCTACGCCCAGGGTATCGAGGCCTATTTCGCCTTCCGGAACAGCGAGGGCGGGGTTCACGGCCGCAAGCTCGCGCTGACCGAGAAGATCGATGACCAGCTCGGCCAGAACAAGCAGGGCGCGCTTAAGATCATCAACGACAACAACACCTTCGGCACCTTCAGCGCCGCCCAGCTTCCCCTGGGATGGGGTGACCTGGCGGAGGCCGGTGTTCCGCAGTACGTGTGGGCCATCCAGCCGGCGGCCATGGCCGGCCACGACGACATCTGGGGCAACGCGGGCATCATCTGCCTGGACTGCACGGCACGCTACTACCCGTACGCCGCAACGCTGGTCGGCGCGAAGAAGATCGCGGCGCTGGGCTACGGAGTCTCGGACAGCTCGAAGCGGTGCACCCAGTCGGTGCGCGACTCGATCGAGCTCTACAAGGCGGACACCGGGCAGGAAGTCGTCTACTACAACGAGGGCCTGGCGTTCGGCCTGCCGAACGGAGTCGGCCCCGAGGTGTCGGCGATAAAGCGCGCCGGGGCCGATATGGTCATTACCTGCTTCGACCTGAACGGTCAGAAGACTCTCGCCCAGGAACTGCAGCGCCAGGGCCTCGCGGACGTCAAGCTCCTGCACCCGAACTCCTACGACCAGAAGTTCGTGGAGGAGGCCGGTGACCTGTTCGAGGGCGACATCGTGCAGGTGCAGTTCCGCCCCTTCGAGGCGGACGCCGGTGACAGCGGCCTCGGCGACTTCAAGAAGTGGATGGAGAAGACCGGCGCGGAGATCTCCGAGGTCGCGATGATCGGCTGGATCGACGCCGACATCGCCTACCAGGGAATCCTCAAGGCCGGCCCGTCCTTCACTCGTCAGAGCGTGATCGACGCGACGAACAAGATCACCGATTACACCGCCGACGGTCTGATCGCGCCCATCGACTGGACCCGGATGCACGAGAGCGCGACCCAGGAGGATCCGACGACCCACGGCGCCAAGCAGGAATGCACGAGTTTCGTCCAGATCAAGGGCGGGAAGTTCCAGATGGTCGGTGCGACGAAGGAGAAGCCCTGGGTCTGCTGGTCCAACGCGAACCGCGACTGGGCCGAGCCGACGAAGACCTCCTTCTGAGATCCGCGGAGTAGTTCTCGTCAGACGGGTTCCTCCCCCCTGAGCCACGGGCTGGCAGGCAGCGTTGCCGGCCAGCCCGTCCGCGTCTGGTTCGTCGATGTGCACTTCCCGACGTCGCCGGCGGCGGTCTGGTCCGCCAGGCACGCGCCCGGTCGGCACTCCTCGCGGATCGTGCCGCGACCGGGAAGTCGACCGGGCGCGATCCGACCTATTTTCGACCAGAATGATCTGTGGACCCCTCAACGTTGGCCTGCGGTTCACCCGCGGTTCGTTCACAGGTTCTTCACAGCAACACGGGGGCTTATTAGCGTCGGCGGAGAGCGAGGAAGACTCACGACGGAGGAATTGTGCGCGACACTGATGACGCCGCTTCAAACCCCACCGATAACCCGAGCCTTTCCGACATCATCGCCACCCGGCTGAGCCGTCGGACGCTTGTCGGTGGCGGAATCGCGGCGGTAACCGCGGGATTCCTCGGCGTGGCCGGCGCGGGTGCCGCCGGCGCGAGCGGTCCGGCGGTGGGCCGGCCCGGCGGCGGCATCGGCAGTGGCGGCAGCGGCCACGGGAGTTCCAGGCTGTTGGGCTTCGCCGAGGTGCCGATCAGCACGGCCGACGCCGTCGTGGTGCCGGAGGGCTACACCGTCCAGGTGCTCATTCCCTGGGGAACGCCGCTCGCCAGAAACGGCCCGGCCTGGAAGAAGGACGGCTCGAACTCCGCTGCCGACCAGACGCTCCAGGTCGGAATGCACCATGATGGAATGCATTTCTTCCCGACCGGCCGCGGTTCCGACGCGAACCGTGAGGGCCTGCTGGTCGTGAACCACGAGTATGTCGACCAGAAGCTGCTTTTCCCGGACGGTGACGCGGTGCTCACCCCGGAGAAGGTCGGCAAGGCGCTCGCCGCGCACGGTGTCAGCGTGATCGCCATCCGCCAGCAGGGCGGGAAGTGGACCAACGTCGACTCCCGTTACAACCGTCGGGTCACCGGTGCCACGCCGGTCACCTTCTCCGGCCCGGTCACGCTGCGGCACGCCGAGCTGGCGTCGAACAACGCCGCCCTCGGCACGCTGAACAACTGTGCCAACGGCCACACCCCGTGGGGCACCTACCTCACCTGTGAGGAGAACTGGAACAGCTACTTCGGAACCACCGACACCACCTGGACGCCGAGCGCGGCCCAGTCCCGGTACGGCGTGAGCGCGGCCGGCGGTGGCTACAAGTGGCACACCGCGGACGCCCGTTTCGATGTGGCGAAGAACCCGAAGGAGCTCAACCGCTTCGGCTGGGTTGTCGAGATCGACCCGTTCGCCCCCAAGTCGACCCCGGTGAAGCGCACGGCGCTCGGGCGCATCAAGCACGAGGGCGCGACCGTCGTCGAGCACGACGAGCGGATCGTCGTCTACACCGGGGATGACGAGAACGGCGAGTACCTCTACAAGTTCGTCGGCTCGCAGTCGTGGAAGAAGCTGCGCCGCGAGGGCCGGAGCCCGCTCGACCACGGCACGCTGTACGTCGCCACGTTCGCGGACAACGGCACGGGCACCTGGGTGCCGCTGGTGTTCGGCCAGGGCAGGCTCACCGCCGCGGCCGGCTTCACCGACCAGGCGGACGTCCTGCTGCGCACCCGCCAGGCGGCGGACGCGGTGGGCGCCACCAAGCTCGACCGGCCCGAGTGGGTCACGGTGCACCCCAGGACCGGCGACGTCTTCGTCAGCCTCACCAACGGGACGTCCGGCTCGACGGCCGTGAACCCGCGCAAGACCAACATCTACGGGCACATCCTGCGGTTCCGTGAGAAGAAGGGCAACTGCACCGAGCTGTCCTTCACCTGGGACATCGCGTTCTACGCCGGTGACCCGTCCTATCTGCCCGAGGGCGAGTTCGTGCCGGCGAACCAGCCGCTGTTCGGCTCCCCGGACGGTCTGTGGGTCGACCCGGACGGCCGGCTGTGGATCGAGACCGACGTCTCGAACAGCTCGCAGAACCTCGCCACCCGCAAGTACGACCACATCGGCAACAACCAGATGCTCGCCGCCGACCCCGGCACGGGCGAGATCCGCCGGTTCCTCACCGGCCCGCGCGGCAGCGAGATCACCGGCATCACCGCGACGCCCGACGGGACGTCGCTGTTCGTCAACATCCAGCACCCGGGTGAGGCCACCGCGTTCTTCGGTGAGCCGACGCCGGCGAACCCGCGTGCGGTCAGCAACTGGCCGGACTTCGACCCGGCCGGCCGCCCCCGCGCGGCGACCGTCGTCATCCGCCGCAAGGACGGCAGGAAGATCGGCTCCTGATCCGCCTGAACCGCACTCCGCACTCCGCACTCCGCGCTCAGCGCTCAGCGCTCCCGCAGGCCCACCGGTCGGTTGTCCGTCCGGTGGGCCTGTCGCTGTCGACACCCGCCCGGGTGACCGACCGGAGCGTGAACGCGTCCGTTGGGCGGAGGCCGGCAGCGATGGCAGCGGCTGAGAATCGGTGTGGCACACCCAGCGGTATCGCCGCCCGGATCAGGAGGACATCCGTGTTCATCGCCATCGTCGACTTCAGTACGTCCGTGGATGACCGTCCGGCCGCCCTCGCCGAGCTCGATCACGAGCGGGATGAGGTTCGCGCGATGCCTGGCAACCTGAGCTTCCGGGTGCACGCGTCGCGTGAGGACGAGAACCAGATCACGATTGTGCACGAATGGGATGGGCCGGAGTCGTTCGCGGCCTATCTGGAGTCCGCTTCGTTCGCGCGCATGGGCAACGCGCTACGGCCCATGATGACCGCCGCGCCGGTGAGTCGTCGTTTCGACGCGCGGCTGCTGGAGACGGTCGCCTGACGCGCCCGCCGTCACCGGCGGTTTCCTACGATCGGGCAATGGCAGGCTTCCGGTGACCCGCGAGTGACCCGCGAGGCCTACAGCTTTGTGCGGACGTTCCGGCCGGAGCCGGCGCGTGAGCTCCGGGTGGACCGTCACTATCTGCTCTGCGCCTCCGCCGGCGCCCTGCGGCTCGAGGCGGGAAACCAGTCGTGGCTGCTGCCACCCGCCCGGGCCGCGCTGATCGAGGCGGGTCAGCCGATCACGGTCAGCATCCCGCAGCCGGTCACCAGCGCCTCGGTGCTGTTCGACCGGGGATTCGTCCCGGCGCCGGCGGCGCCGCTGGCGGTGTTCGATCTCAGCCCACTGGCGCGGGCGCTCGTCGCCGAGTGCGGTGCCTGGGGCGAGGGCGACGAGCCGCTCACCGACTACGCCCGGGCGCTGTTCGCGGCGCTCGCCGCGGTGACCTGGCGGCTCGCCACCCAGCCGAGCCCGATGGTCGTGCCGGCCGGGCGTTCGCCGGAGGTACGGCGGGCCCTGCGCCTGACCGGGGAGCGACTGGCCGACGAGGTGCGTTTCGAGGACGTGGCGCACGAGGTCGGTCTCACCCCGAGGTCGCTGGCCCGGAGGTTCGAGACCGAGATCGGCATGAGCTGGCGCGCGGTGCTCCGGCGGCTCCGGGTGATCCGTGCGATCGAACGGCTTGCCGCCGACGACACCTCGGTCACGGCGATCGGCCTCGGCGTGGGCTACGCGTCGCTCTCGGCGTTCAACGCCGCCTTCCGGGAGCTGACCGGCCTCACCCCGACCCAGTACCGGGCCACCTTCCGGCCCTGAACCGAACCGGCCCTGAACCGAACCGGCTGCGGGCGCCCGGCCCCGTTTCGCGCGCGCCGGTCGGATCGCCCGTTCGAAACATCGAATCGATGGCGGGTAGTGAGGCCGGCCCGCGGATGGAACCGGTGCCCGACTCCTATTCTGGGCTCTGGTCGGTCAGCGCATTCGTGGGATGGTCTCCGCCGGGCCGGGCCTGGTTTCCGGTGGACGGCATTTCCTGACCGAACGCGGACAGCTCGGATCGGCTGGCGTTCCGCCGCGACCTTCGTGGCGCGGGAATGCCCGGATGCGAAACGGTCCGAACGCGGGGAAGGAAACCCGGAGATGACGTCCTACAGCCCGCAGGAAATGACGAGCTCCGACGAATCCGAATACTCCGACGACACCGACGGCACCGGGAACCGCGGCCGTGGCGGCGGGGGGCGACAGGTGGTCGTCACCGGGGTCGGGCTGACGACGCCGCTCGGCGGTGACGTGGCCGACTCGTGGGCGGGGGTGCTCGCCGGGCGCAGCGGCGTGCGGGCGCTGACCGCGCCGTGGGCGAGCGAGCTGCCGGTCCGGATCGCCGCGCCGGTCGCCGTCGAGCCTCCGCTTGCCCGGGTCGAGGCCCGCAGCCTGGACCGCGGCCAGCAACTGGCCGTCGTCGCGGCCCGTGAGGCCTGGGCGGACGCGGGCGATCCGGCACTCGAGCCGGAGCGGCTCGCGGTCGTGATCGGCTCCGGGGTCGGGGGCGTCACCACCCTGCTCTCCCAGAGCGACATCTTCCGCGACCGTGGGCACCGGCGGGTCTCCCCGTTCCTGGTTCCGATGATCATGCCGAACGGGCCGGCGTCCGCGGTCGGCCTGGCACTCGGTGCCCGGGCGGGTGTGCACGCGCCGGTCAGCGCCTGCGCGTCCGGTGCCGAGGCGATCGCCTACGCGCTGGACCTCATCCAGCTCGGCCGGGCGGACGTCGTCGTCGCCGGTGGCACCGAGGCGGCGGTCCACCCGCTGCCGCTGACCGGGTTCGCCCAGATGCAGGCGCTGTCGCGGCGCAACGACGATCCGGGGTCGGCGTCACGGCCGTTCGACAAGTCCCGGGACGGCTTCGTGCTCGGCGAGGGCGCGGGGGTGCTCGTGCTCGAGGCCGCCGAGCACGCCGCCGCGCGGGGAGCCAGGGTCCTCGCGACCCTCGGTGGCGCAGGTATCAGCTCCGACGCGCATCACGTCGCCGCTCCCGACCCGACCGGCGCCGGTGCCGCCCGGGCCATCCGGCACGCCCTGACCGCCGCCGGGATCGGCCCGGCCGACGTGGTCCACGTGAACGCGCACGCGTCGGCGACACCGGCCGGCGACGTGGCCGAGAGCCGTGGGCTGCGCGCCGCCCTCGGCCCAGCGCTCGACGGCGTCGCGGTGACCTCGACGAAGTCGATGACCGGTCATCTGCTCGGCGCGTCCGGTGCCGTCGAGGCGGTGTTCGCGGTCCTGTCGCTGCGGGACGGGCTCGCCCCGGCCACCCGCAACCTCACCTCGCTGGACGACGAGATACACCTCGACGTCGTCGCCGTCGACAACAGGCCGCTGCGCCCAGGCGCCGTGCTCTCGACGTCCTTCGGCTTCGGTGGCCACGACGTGTGCCTGGTGTTCGTCCGGTGACGGCGGTGCGTCACCGCCCGCCCGACCGGTGACCTGGCCGGTCCGGCGGGTCGTGGCGGTCGCGGAGATACTGCAGGCCGGCCACGACGAAGTCCAGTTCCAGCTCGAAGGGCTGCGGGACGCCGTCACGCAGGACCCGGCGCAGGTGCGGCACCTGCTCGGCGGGGAGCTCCGCGAGGGCGCGGCGGACCTCGGTGACCGTCGGATGTTCCCCGAAGTGCCTGGCGACCAGAATGTCCTTGGCGTTGGCGAAGACCATCCGGGTCACCAGGTTGAGGGCGATCATGGCGTCGCCCTCGTCGAAGCCGCCGTCGACCAGCCTGTCGACCAACGCCTCGGCCGGCATCAGGACGCCGGCTCCCGGCAGCCGGGTGATCAGCAGCGACAGCGAGGCCTCACGCAGCAGCACGCGCCGGACGCCCCGCGCGTAGACGCGGACGGCGTCACGCCAGTCGCCTGTGGGCAGGGCCAGGTGCTCGAGCTCGTGCGCCAGCGTCTGCGCGGTGATGAGCTCGAGGAGCTCCTCGCGGCCGGACACGTAGTAGCTGACGGCCTTGCGGTCCACGCCGAGCCGGTCCGCGACGGCCTGGATGGTCACGTTCGCGGGGGTGAGGGCGGCGGCCGCGTCGACGACCATCTGCCGGCTGATCCGTGCCGGTCGACCGGCACGGCGCCGGGAGCTCCCCTCCACGACCGCCGGGGTGACGTTCCGCGGCCCGGAGCTGGTGCTGTCCGCCTTGACATCCTCCCCGGTCTGAAGGCCCGGGATGCCCACCCTCGCGGGCGGGTTTTCCTGCTTCATCGACAGATGCCTCCCTGTTCTAGGAACGGGGTGGTCTGACTCCGTCTCCACAGGCTGACACCGTGAGCCCCACGGCCAGAATGTTCCGTGCCGCGTTCACGTCCCGGTCGTGCACCACACCGCAGCGGCAGGCCCACTCCCGGACGTTCAACGGCAGGGATTCGACCTGTGCCCCGCAGGACGAGCAGGTCTTCGAGCTTGGATACCAGCGGTCGACGGCGATGACCTCCCGGCCGTACCAGTCGGCCTTGTACTCCAGCATTCGCCGCAGCTCCGACCACGACGCGTCGGAGATCGCCCGGGCCAGCGAACGATTCCGGACCATGTTCCGGACCGCCAGGTCCTCGATGACCACCGTTTGGTTCTCGCGGATGATCCTCGTGGACAGCTTGTGGAGATGATCGCGGCGCCGGTCGGCGATCCGGCCATGGACCTGGGTGACCCTCCGCCGGGCTTTCGCCCGGTTCGCCGAGCCCTTCGCCTTGCGGGACAGCGCCCGCTGAGCGCGGGCGAGGCGTTCCCGATCCCGCTTCTCGTGCTTCGGGTTGGCGACCTTCTCCCCGGTCGACAGCGTGACCAGCGATGTAACCCCGGCGTCGATCCCCACCCGTCCCGCCGACGCCGGCAGGGTGGAGATGGCCTCCTCGACCAGGATCGAGACGTGGTACTGGCCACGGCTGTTCCGGGACACCGTGACCTGCGACGGCACCGCACCAGCCGGCAACGGACGAGACCACACGATGTCCAACGGCCGGTCCTGCTTCGCCAGCGTGACCCGACCATCCCGGAAGGTGAAACAGTTCCGAAAATAGGTCGCCGAGTCGGTGGTCTTCCCTTTCCTCTTGAAGGTCGGGTAGCCCGCCCGCTTCGCCCAAAAGTTCACATATGCGGCCTGCAGGTGCCGTAGCGTCGCCTGTAGCGGCCCCTTCGACGGCTCGGCCAGCCACAACGTGTCGGGCTCGCGTTTCCACGCCGTGAGTAGCCGATCGGTCTCGGCATGGCCGATCCGGCGCTGTTCCTCGGTCCAGGCGCGGTGCCGTTCGGCCAGCGCACGGTTGTACACATAGCGCACGCAGCCAAAAGTTTTCGCGAGATTCTCTACCTGTTCTGGATTTGGGTAGAAGCGGTACCTGTATGACCGCTTCGCTACCCAATTCCCCATAGCCGGAAGAATACACCGCGGAACCTGACGCGACAGTGGAGGGATGCGCTGACCCCGCGCTGAAGGAGGGGGCCTGCGCACTACCTTTATCGGTCACGATTCTCCCAGGCTTTTCGAGGGGGCGAGGCGCTGTGTGCTCGGTAGGTATGGCGGCCTTTAGGGTCTCCGGCGACGGCTGCGGCCGTCGGGCCGGCGACTTTGGGGAGGCCTCGTCCGTCGCGCGCCCGGCCGGCTCCCAACAGCGCCGCCGCCACCGCCACTGGCCCTGCGACCGCCGCCGTCCGCATGCCGGCGCGGCCTTCCCGTGGTCTGCTGGAACCGCTGCCAGCGCGCCGCCTGATGCGTGGCCGGCGCGATCGGGATCGGATCGGGCCCGGGCCACCGCCACTCGCAGCCGAACCGGGGGACCGGGATGTCACGGCCGCCCTCGCCGCGCTCGGTGATCCGCCCCTGCTCCAGGAAGGCGATGTGATGCGAGATGCGGCGCACCGCGGCGAGATCGGGGGAGAAGAAGACGTAGGCGGTCCCGGTGGATTCCTGGACCTCCATGAGTAGCTCGAGCAGGGCGTGCCCGGCCCGCGGGTCGAGGGCCGAGAGCGGGTCATCGCAGATGATCAGTTCTGGCGAGAGTGTCAGCGCGCGGGCGATCGCGATGCGCTGGCGTTGGTCGCCGCTGAGCTCGCCGGGTAACCGCTGGCCGGCCCCGGCCGGGACGCCGACCTGGTTGAGCAGCTCCCGGACCCGTCGGGCCGCCGCGCCGGCCGGCACGTGCTCGGCGCGCAGCGGTTCGGTGAGCGCCGCCTCGACTGTGGCCGCGGGGTCGAGCGAGCCGTGCGCATCCCGGAACACCGCCTGGATCTTCTCGTCGAGGCGGCGCCGCTGGGGGTGCGAGAGCGCCACGATGTCCCGGCCCTTGAAACGGATGGAGCCGGAGGCGACCGGGGCCTGCCCGAGCACCGCGCGGCCGAGGGTGGTCTTGCCAGCTCCGTGGCTGCCGACGATCCCGAGGCATTCGCCTGGCTGGACCGCGATCGAGACGCCCCGCAGCACGGCCGCCGGGCCGCCGCGATGGTCTTCGGCCGGGTATTCGACGACGAGGTCCTCGATGTCGAGCAGTGCGCTCATCCTTCGGCCTTTCAAGGACGTGGGTCCGCGACTGTCGTGGTGGTCTGTCGGGCATGCTGGTGGCCGGTGCCACGGTGGTGCCCGGAGGCCGCGCCGGGGCGCTGCCTACTTTTTCCCGTCCGGGAAAAAGTAGAGTACCGGTCGGTCGAGGGTCAAGCCCGTGCCGCCGAGCGACCGCGCGCCCTTCCCGTGCCCTGCCGTGTCATGCCGCGCCGCGTTGTGCCGCGGACGTCCAGAAACGACGATCGCCGCGGCTGGGAGAAGCCGCGGCGATGCGTGTGGTGCCCGCCCGCCAGGGGCGTCGTGCTCCGTGCGAGGGGGAGGGCTCCGTGCGAGGGAGAAGGCTCCGTGTGAGGAGAAGGCTCAGTGGCCGGACATCCCTCCGTCGACCGCGAGGGTCGTTCCGGTGATGTAGGAGGCGCCCGGCCCGGCCAGGAAGACCACAGCCGCGTCCAGCTCGCGCTGCTCACCGAGACGGCCCAGCGGGGTCGTGTTCGTGATGAACGTCATCAGCTGGTCCCGGGGGATCTCGTCCGTCATCTCGCTGGCGAAGTAGCCGGGGGCGATGGCGTTGACCCGGATGCCGCGGCGGCCCGACCACTGCTGGGACAGGTCGCGGGTCAGCCCGATCAGCCCGGCCTTGCTCGCGGAGTAGGCCGCCTGCGGCGCGTACGACTTGACCAGGCCGAGCACACTCGCGATGTTGACGATGCTCGACCCCGGCTTCATGACCCGGGCGCAGGCCTGTGCCGCCCAGTAGGCGCCGTTGAGGTTTATGTCGAGCACCCGGCGGAACTCGTCGGGCTGCTCGCGCAGCGCCGGCACCGCGGTGCCGAACCCGGCGTTGTTGATCAGGATGTCGACCCGGCCGAACTCCGCCGTCGCGGCCTCGGCCATCGCGGTGCACTGCTCCGGGCTGGACACGTCGGTGGCGACGGTGAGCGCCCGCCGGCCGGTCTCCCGCACCGATTTCGCCACCACCTCCAGCCGGTCGGCGCGGCGGGCGGCGAGCACGATGTCGGCGCCGGCCTCGGCGAGCGCCCGGGCGAACCCGGCCCCCAGACCGGAGCTCGCGCCGGTGACCACGGCCACCCGGCCGTCCAGCCGGAACAGATCAAGAATTTCGCTCATCGCTCTCTATCGCCTCTCCAGATTGCCACTCAGGGCACGCAGCCCGGCGGCGGCCAGCGGGGCCGTGGCCGCACCGGCGCCCTCGAAGCCGTCACCCCGGGTCACCCCGGCCAGGAACCGCGCGTAGATACCCTCGGCGATCACAGCCACCTTGAAGTAGCCCAGCGCAAGATAGAACGGGAAGTCGCTCAGATCCCGGCCGGTCGTCTCGGCGTACCGGCGCGCCGTCGCCTCGGTGCCCGGCAGCCGCGGGCTCGTCGACGCCGCCGACCCGGCCAGCACGTGGGCGAAGGCCGGATCCGAGTAGACGATGTGCACGCCCAGGTCGGCGAGCGGGTCGCCGAGCGTGGACATCTCCCAGTCGACGACCGCCCGGATGGTCCCGGGGTCCTCCGGTGCCAGGATCACGTTGTCGATGCGGAAGTCGCCGTGCACGATCGACGCGTCGCCTTCGGCCGGCTGGGCCTCGGCGAGCCCGGCGTGCAGGGCGTCGATGTCGGGCAGGTCCCGCGTGTGCACCCGCTGCCACTGGTCGTACCAGCGCCGGATCTGGCGGCCCACATAGCCCTGCGGGCGGCCGAAGTCGCCGAGCCCGACCTTCTCCGGTGCGAGGGCGTGCAGTCGGGCCAGGACGTCCACCAGCGCGTGCGCGCAGCGGTCGATGTCGTCCTGCGCCAGCGCGTGCAACTGCTCCTCGGTGCGGATGACCGGGCCGGCCACGTGCTCGACCAGCGAGAACGGAGCACCGATCACCGCGCCGGAGTCGTGGGCGATCGCCCGCGCCACCGGCACCTCGCTGTCGGAAAGGGCCTCGACCACCCGGTGCTCGCGCAGCACGTCGTGCGCCGACGGGGTGAGTCCGCCCAGCGGCGGACGGCGCAGCACCCACCGGCCCTGCCCATCCGTCAGCAGGTAGGTCAGGTTCGACCGGCCGCCCGCGAGCAGGGTGGCGGTGAGCTCGCCTGTGAATCCGGGTACCCGCTCGGCGAAGAACCGCTCGAGCGCAGGCAGGTCCAGGCCTTCGATCGGGGTGCTCACTGGGCCGGTGCCCCAGCCGGTGCCCCAGCCGGTGCGTCGGCCTGGGTGGCTGCCGTGGCCTGCGCGGATGTCTGGGCCTGCGCTGCTGTCTCGGCCTGCGCGGTCGTGTGCCGCCGCAGCGTGCGCCGCGCGATCGCCCAGCGGTGCGTCTCCGACGGGCCGTCGTAGATGCGGAAGGGCCGCACCTCCCGCAGGAACCGGCTCAGCGCGATGTCGCCGGAGACACCGAGCGCCCCGCAGATCTGCAGGGAGCGGTCGACGACCCGCCACACCGCCTCGGCGCAGAAGGTCTTGGCGATCGCGGTGGACTGCCCGCCCGAGCGGCCCTGGTCGAGCTCCCAGCAGGCCTGCAGGATGAGGCCGCGGGACGCGGCGATGTCGATCTCGCTGTCGGCGATCGCCTGCTGGGTCATGCCGAGGTCGCCGAGCCGGGAGCCGAACAGCTCGCGCTCGGCGGCGCGGCGCACGGCGAGGTCCTGGGCGTGGCGGGCGATGCCGAGCCAGCGCATGCAGTGCGTCATCCGGGCCGGGCCGAGCCGGACCTGGGCGTACTGGAAGCCCTGGTCCACCGCGCCGAGAACGGCTTCGTCGGGCACCTCGCAGTTCTCGAAGAGCATCTCGACGTGCCCGCCGAACAGGCTCTCGTCCAGCGTCTCGATGTGGCGCACGATCTTCATGCCCGGGTTGTCGGCGTCGACGAGGAACATGGTCGCGCCGCCGGCGTCCCCGGGCGTGCCGGAGGTACGGGCCATGCAGATCGCGAAGCCGGCGCCGTCGGCGCCGGTGATGAACCACTTGTGCCCCTGGATGCGCCAGCCGCCGTCGATCCGCTCCGCGCGGGTGGCCAGCGCCCGGGGGTCCGACCCGGCGCCGGGGGCGGGCTCGGTCATCGCGAAGCAGGAGCGGATCTCGCCGGTGGCCAGCGGGCGCAGGTAGCGCTCCTTCTGCTCCTCGGTGGCGACCGCCTCCAGCAGGTGCATGTTGCCCTCGTCGGGGGCGGCGATGTTCAGCGCCAGCGGGCCGAGCAGCGAGTACCCGGCCTCCTCGAACACGGCGGCCCGGCCGCGCATGTCCAGGCCGTGGCCGCCGTACTCGGCGCTGACGTGCGGGGCGAACACGCCCGCGGCGCGTGCGGCGTCCTGCAGCTCGCGGCGCAGGGCCTCCGACGGCACCGCGGAACGGTTCCGCTCCTCGGCCGGGAGCACCACCTCGCGGACGAACTGGGCGGTGCGCCGGGCCAGGTCGGCGACGTGGGGCGGATGGGCGAGATCGACAGCCATCGGACCTCCAGGGTCTGGTCGGTGGGTATCCCGGCAGGCCTGTCTGGCAGCCGACCGCCGGTCGTCAGACAGGCCGTCGCCATCGCCACCGCGTTCATGGTCGACGGGAAGCGTTGGCTAACAGCTATTAGCTGGATCGTAGCGGCGATCTTGTTCCTGTCGCAAGACATGCGGACTGCAAGGCGGGATAACCACTGCGGCCCAGGCGGATCAGGCTATTGAGTGTTAGCGGGAGGCGGTGTGGCCCCGCTCGGCCTGGCCAGCCCAGCCCAGCTCAGCCCGGGGTCGTCCGGCTCGCGTGGGCCTGGGTGGCCAGGGCGTGCCCCCTGCCCTTGTCTCTGCCGCCGGGCGGGCCCGGCGCCGAGTCGCCTGGGATGGCACGGTCGAACGCCCTCGATGCCTGCCGACCCGGCTGTCATGCCAGGAGGCGCGCAGATCGTCGCGGCTTGTTACGCTGGGGAATCCTCGTATTCTCGCCGGGCGATTCCTTCCGTGAATGCGGCCCGGCGATTCGCCTGGATCGCGGTGATGTCGCGGCCGGCGACGGGGGGTGCGTCTGCGGCCGTTGTCAAGGATCCCAGTGTGCGAACGGCTTCATGTGATCGGGCTATTGGATTGCCGGTGCCGGGGTGGCGGGGATTTCGAACACGGAGAGGATTGGTCGTGCCGAGGTTCACGACCGCATGCAGCGGAGGCCATCAATGTTTCCCGCCATTCTCGACCTCACCTCGACACAATTAGCGGCCGCCGAACCCGACGAATACATCCGGGCCCTGATGCGCTGGCATTTCGGGGAGGAGACCGGCAGCCCCTTCTGGCTGCGCCGGGCCCGGTCGCTGGACTTCGACCCGATCGCCGATGTCCGCACCTACGCGGACCTGTCCCTCTTCCCGAACGTCGTCGACGAGTTCCGCGAGGCCGCGGTGGAGGACCTGATCCCGCGCGGCCTGCGCGGCGAGGACCGGGCCGTCGCCGGCGTCTTCGAGAGCGGCGGGACGACCGGGGCTCCGAAGAGGTTCGTGATGTTCGAGAGCTGGGCCGAGTTCGCGCTGGGCTGGGACGAGTTCCACTACTCCGGCCTCGGAACGGCGAACCTGCTGGCGGTCGCGCCGAGCGGGCCGCACATGTTCGGGGACTTCGCGCAGCGGCGGGCCCGCCGCCAGAACGGCCTGAAGTTCACCGTCGACCTCGACCCCCGCTGGATCAAGCAGCTCATCGGCCGGGGAGCCATGGACGAGGTCGAGCGCTACACCGAGCACCTCGTCGACCAGGCGGCGCACATCATGACGACCCAGTCCGTCGGCATTCTCGTCACGACCCCGCCGCTGCTCGAACGGATCGCCCGCCGCGAGGAACTGGTCGAGCGGATCCGTAAGGACGTCCGGTTCATCTGCTGGAGCGGTGCGCACATGGACGCCGACTCGCGGGACATCTTCCGCCGGGAGATCTTCCCCGGCATCCCGCTCAAGGGCCTGTACGGGAGCACCACCGTCCTCGGAATGTCGCGTGAGCGCCCCTGGCAGCACCCGGATGGCCCGGTTGGTCCGGTTGGTCCGGTTGGCCCGGACGGCGCGGCGGAGCTGGACGCCCCGGCCGTGTTCGACCCGCCGAGCCCCTATATCACCTTCCAGGTGGTGGATCCCGAGACCCGTACCGAGGTCGCCGTCGGTGAACGCGGCCAGGTCGTGATGAACCACCTCACCAAGTACGCGCTCATCCCCAACAACCTCGAGCGCGACCTGGCGCGGCGGGTCGATCCGCTGCCGGGCACGCTCGGCTGCGCCGTGTCCGATGTGGCCCCCGTGTCGACCTTCGGCAGCCAGACCGTCATCGAGGGGGTCTACTGATGGGAGCCGTACCCGCCGGCGAGCCGGTGTACATCGACGCGCTCGGCCCCACCGGCCCGGAGCCCTTCCGCGCCCGGGAACGCCGGCCCCTGACCACCCTGGCCGGCGAGCCCGTCGGCGAGATCAGCCAGGTACCGGCGTTGTACGTGCGCCGGGCGATCAGCGCCATGCGCGCCGCCCCGACCACACCGGCCGCCCAGCGGTTCGCCGCGCTGGACAAGGCCGCCGACCTGTTCGAGGGCGCCGCGGTGGCGGGGCTCCATCCCGACGACTACGCGCACCTCGTGTCGCGGGCGTCGGGCGTACCGCTCGGTGTGGTCCGCGCGTCCATCGCCTGGGTCGCGGACGTCCTGCGGACCCAGCGCCGCACGGTGGAGCTCGCGATGCCACGGGGAGTGGTCGCCGACTGGCGTGACCCGGCCACCACGGCGGGCGCGGCGGTCTGGACGCGCCGCGGGGAGGTCTTCGCGGTCCACGCGGCCGGAAACACCCCGGCGGTGCACGGGCTGTGGCCCGAGGCGCTCGCGCTCGGCTACAAGGTGGCGCTGCGGCCGTCGACCCGCGAGCCGTTCACCGCGTTCCGGCTGGTGAGCGCGCTGCGCGACGCCGGGATCCCGCCGGCGACGCTGACCCTGCTGCCTACCGACCACGCCGTCGCGGACGTCATCATCGCGGAGGCCGACCAGGCGATCGTCTACGGCGGGCAGGACGTCGTCGCGAAGTACGAGGCGAACCCGCGCGTTCTCACCCAGGGCCCGGGGCGCTCGAAGATCCTCGTCACCGCCGACGTCGACTGGCGTGAGAAGATCGACATCATCGCCGGTTCTGTCAGCCATCTCGGCGGCACCGCGTGCACCTGCGCCACCGCAGTCCTCGTCGAGGGCGACCCGGAGCCGCTCGCACGGGCGCTCGCCGACCGGCTGAGCCTGATCCCCAGCCTGCCACCGGAGCACCCCGACGCGACCCTGACCGTGCAGCCGACCGACGTGTCCGCCGGGATCGACCGCTACCTGCACACCGTCGCCGGGGACGCCCGGGCGTTGCTCGGCGGCGACACGATCGTGGACGAGCTTCCGTCCGGCGGCTCGGTCCTGCGACCGGCGGTGCACCTCGTCGCCTCGAGCACGGCTCCGCAGCTGGGCGTCGAGCTGCCGTTCCCGTGCGTCTGGGTCGGGCCCTGGCACGAGCGGGACGGCATCGCCCCGCTGCGCGACTCCCTCGTCCTCACCGCGATGACGACGCGGGAGAAGCTCATCGAAGCGCTGCTGAACGAGCCCTCGATCACGAACCTCTACCTCGGCGACAATCCCACGACATGGCTGCGCCCGGGAATCCCCCACGACGGCTACCTCGGGGAGTTCCTCATGCGCACCAAGGCGATGATCCGCTCCGTGCCGGCGGCCGGCAGCCCCTGAGCGAGGCGGGCCGGCGGGCTCCGGCGGCCGCGGGACTTCGCGGCCTCGCCCCCACCGGCCCGCTCAGCCGTCGGCGACGCCCCCGACGCGTCATCGCGGCGTCCGTTGCGCTAACGCCTGTTAGGCCCTCTCGAGGACCCTTCCATCCTGGCCGCAAGCAACTCGCGTATCATCCGGCTGAGTAGCAGTCGAGATCGGCTATTAATCGTTAGCCGCCGGGGGAGATGTGGTCCGGGCCAGTTCGCCGCGTTCCGCGGAGATCCGCGCCGCCGCCCTCGACCTGTTCACCCGCCTCGGCTACGAGGCGACCACGATGGCCGACCTCGGCGCCGCCGTGGGCATGCGCGGGCCCAGCCTCTACAAGCACGTGGCCTCCAAGCAGGACGTCCTGGTGGAGATCATGACGGGAACCATGGAGGCGTTGCTGGCGGCGCACCGGTCCGCGGTGGCCAGCACCGACGACCCGGTGGAGCGGCTGCGGCGGGCGACCGAGGCCCACGTGCGCTACCACGCCAGGCACCGCCAGGAGGCGTTCGTCGGCAACCGCGAGCTGCGCAGCCTCGTCCAGCCGCACCGCGACCGTGTGCTGGGCCTGCGCGCCGAGTACGAGCGGTGCTTCCGGGAGCTGATCGAGGCGGGGGCGCAGGCGGGGCACTTCACGGTCGGCTCCGCGTCGCTGGCCTCGTTCGCGATCCTCGACCTGGGGATGGGCCTCGCCGCCTGGTATCGCGAGGACGGTGAGCTGACGGAGGACGCCGTCGTCTGGCAGTACAGCCAGTTCGCCCTGCGCATCGTCGGCCTGCGGTAGTCACTGGTGGCCTTGGCCGCCGCCTCGAGCCGATACTGTGACCGCCGCCGCCGCATCGGGATTCGGGTTGCTGTTGCTGGCGGGTAGGAGTCGAGGATCCTGGTCGCTGGAGAGCGCGTGGTGAAATTCCGAGAACTGGCGGATCCGGCTCCCGGATATTGACCTGGCGGTCCGCGCCACTCCGTTTCATCGGCCGCGCGGCGACCTGTCAGGAATCCCGCGCTGCCCGCGCGGCGCCAGCAATTCGCCAATAGGTGCAAATGGGGCATGGGGTCGCTTGGTGATCCGCAAGAATTGAGGATTTCGGTTGCTGCTCCTCAATTTTGACACGAAACTGACGTGAGTCGCGGGTCGGGGCTTGATGGGCCAGCCGCGCCGGCCCCCGCCCGCCGGCGCGGCGACACCCGACCGCCACCGCGTCCGCGGCCGCCACCGCGTCCGCGGCCGCCACCGCGTCCGCGGTTGCTATCAGACAAGATCAAGGGATTTTGGTCGTCACAACGACCAAAATCCCTTGATCTTCCCGGCCTCCAACCCCTCCCACTCCCCATAGCCGCCGGGTAGTAGCTGGTAGTGGTCACATCCCGCCAAAGCCCGGCTGGTGCCATCCCGCTGCCCGCTCCCCACCGACCAGAGGACCAGACGACCAGATCCTCAACTCTGACCCGAGAAACCGACGCGAACCGCGGGTCGGGGCCTGATCGGCCAGGTGGGGCGGCCCTGTTCCTCCCTGCATCCGTGGAGGCCGGCGCAGTGGCCTGGCGCCCCTTGCTCGAAAGCAGCGGCAGCGGCAGCCGCGGCGGCGGCAGCGGTGACGGTGACGGTGACGGTGACGGAAGCCCGAAGCTCGGGATTCCGCGGTTGTCGTCGCCGCCCGAGATGACGCCGGTGGCTACGCCACGACGCCCTTGATCTTCAGGTTGAGGATCTCGTCCCAGTCGAGGCCGAGGCTCTGCAGGATCTCGTCGCCGTGCTCGTTCAGGTCGGGGGCGCGGCCGGCGGGCGCGGGCTGCTCGTCGTACTGCACCGGGGCCGCCACCAGCCGGAACGGCGTGCCGGCCGAGGTCTGGACGTCCTGCAGATAGCCGTTGTCCATCGCCTGCGGGTCCGTCGTGATCTCCAGCGTGGTCTGGGAGACCGCCCACTGGCCGCTGAAGTCGCGCAGCGTCTCGCGCCACTGCTCCAGCGTCCGCTGGGCGAACACCTCGGCGAGGATGTCGAAGGCCGCGTCGGTGTTCGCGCTGATCGCCGCGTGGTCGACGAAACGGGGGTCGGTGACCAGGTCGGGGCGGCCCACCAGCGTGCAGAGCTCCGGCCAGTAGCGGGCGGCCTGCAGGCAGGAGAAGACCAGGAACCGGTCGTCGCCGGTCCGGTAGGTCCCGACCAGCGGGTTGCCGGAGCGGCCGGTCGGCGGCTGCCCGAGGGGGCGCTGGAGCTGGTCGGCGAGTGCGATGCCCTGCCCCATCGACCACATGCCCGCCCCCAGCAGGGAGACGTCGACGATCGTCGCCTCCCCGGTGCGCTCCCGGTGGAACAGGGCGCCCATGAGGCCGCCGGCGATGGTCATCGCGCCGATCGAGTCACCGAAGCCGGGGGCCGGTGGGAAGCGGATCTGCTCGTCGCCCTCGTTCATCAGGGCGGCTGCGATGCCGGCGCGGGCCCAGAAGGCGAGGAAGTCGTACGAGCCGCGGTCGGCGTCCGCGCCGCGCTCGCCCTGGCCCGTCCCGCGGGCGTAGATGATGTTCGGGTTGTGGGCGCGGATGTGCTCCACATCGATCTTCAGCTTCGCCCGCACCCTGGGCAGCTTGTTGGTCAGGAAGATGTCGCACGTCGTGGCGAGGCGGTAGAGGATGTCGAGGCCCTCGTCGCTGGTCAGGTCCAGTGCGAGGCTCTTCTTGTGCCGGTTGGAGTGCTCGAGCAGCACGTGGACCGAGCCGGAGACGGGGCTGGTGCCGGTCGAGGCCAGGCCGCGCATCGCGTCGCCGCGCTCGACGTGCTCGATCTTGATGACCTCGGCGCCCCAGTCGGCCAGCAGCGCCGACGCCGCGGGGACGAAGGTGTGCTCCGCCACCTCGAGGACACGAACACCTTTCATCACTGCGGTCATTTCGGTGTTTCCTCCGACGGTGGACGCCCTGTGCCGGCGAAGTGTCCTGTGCCGGCGATGTGGTCTATGCTCACGATGTCCATGTTGACGTCGACATCGATTTTTAGACCCTAGCCGGACGGTGGCGCGGCTGGCAAGATCCGACGATTCTGGACGATGTTCGCCGCTGCCGCCAGGGGGCGACCCCGCGGCCGCGGTCCCGGCAGGCTCGCCGTCGCCGAGATGACCCACCCGGAGGGCATGGATGGAAGTGGGACTCAGTGCTGACCAGGAGCTTCTGGTAAGCACGACCCGGAAGTACCTGCGGGCCAGCGTGCCCCCCGAGGTGCTGCGCGAGCTGCGCGACAGCCCCGTCGGCTACGAGCCGGACTTCTGGCGGACCGGCGCCGAGCTGGGCTGGACGTCGCTGCTCGTCGCCGAGGAGCACGGCGGAGGCAGCGTCAGCGGCGCGGGGCTGCGTGATCTCGCGCTGGTCGCCTACGAGTTCGGCCGCCACGCCGCCCCCGGCCCGCTGCTGACCTCCAACGTCGTCGCGGCGGCCCTGTCGGGCGCGTTGTCGGCGGCCGGCGGCGAGGCGGGCGGCGATGTGCTCGAGCGGATCTGTGCGGGGGAGGCGGTCGCGGCCTGGTGCTTCGGCGAGCCGGTGCCGCACGACGGGCTGGGCGAGGTCACCACGACGGTCCTCGCCGCCGGCTCCGACCTGGTGCTCTCCGGGGTGAAGGCGCCGGTGGAGCACGGAGCCCAGGCGGACTACTTCCTGGTCACGGCACGCGGGGCCGACGGCGGCCTGGCGCAGCTGCTCGTGCCCGCCGACGCGCCCGGCGTGACGGTGACACCGCTGCGCACGCTCGACCTGACCCGCCGGTTCGCGCGGGTGGAGTTCTCCGACGTCCGGCTGCCCGCGGCGGCACTCGTCGGTGACCTGGGCGGGGCGTCCGCGGCCGTCGAGCGGCAGCTGTCGATCGCGCTGGTCATCCAGACCGCCGAGATGGTCGGGGCGATGGACCGGGCGTTCGAGCTGACCGTCGCCTGGGCGGCGGACCGCTACTCGTTCGGCCGGCCACTGGCCTCCTACCAGGCGCTGAAGCACCGCTTCGCCGACCTGAAGATGTGGCTGGAGGCCAGCCACGCCCTCGCCGACGCCGCGGCCGTCGCCGTGCAGGACGACGACGGCCGCGCGGCGGAGCTGGCCAGCGTGGCGAAGGCGTACATCGGGCACTACGGCCCCGAGCTCTGCCAGGACTGCGTCCAGCTGCACGGTGGTATCGGTGTGACCTTCGAGCACGACCTGCACCTCTACCTGCGGCGCACCGTCGTCGGCAGCGCGCTGCTGGGCACGCCGCGCGAACATCGGCTGCGGATCGCCAGCATCCTCGAAGCACGGGGCGGCGAGGCAGGCGCCGGCGAGGCAGGCGCGGGAGAGTCAGGCACGGGTGAGGCCGGCGACGGCGCGCGGGAGGCGGCGGCGTGAGCAGCGACGAGATCGAGTCGGTCGAGGACTTCCGCCTGCGGGCACGCACCTGGCTGCGGGAGAACATGCCGCGCCTCGAAGCGGGCGGCGGCCGGCGGCTCGTTGTGCGGCCCGACGAGGAGGAGCTCGCCGAGGTCGCCGAGGACCGTCGCCTGCAGCGGCTGCTCTTCGACGGCGGGTTCGCCGGGCTGTGCTTCCCGAAGGAGTACGGCGGCCAGGGGCTCACCCCCGCGCATGCCGAGGCGTTCAACGCCGAGCTCGTCGGCTACCGGTATCCGTCGCGGCTGCAGGTGCCGACCATGACGCCGTGCGCGGCGGTGATCGCGGAGTTCGGCACCGAGGAGCAGAAGCGCCGGCACCTGCCTGCGATCCTGCGCGGCGAGGAGCTGTGGATGCAGTTCCTGTCCGAGCCCGGGGCGGGGTCGGACGTCGCCGGGGCGAAGACGAGTGCCGTGCGCGAGGGCGACGAGTGGGTGCTCAACGGCTCCAAGATCTGGACGACGGGCGCCTGGTGGTCCGACTGGGGGCTGTGCCTGGCGCGCACGAACTGGGATGTGCCCAAGCACCGTGGGCTCACCGTGTTCATGCTGCCGATCCACCAGGAGGGCGTCGAGGTCTCCCGGATCGAGATGCTCGACGGCAACAAGGAGTTCTGCCAGGAGTTCCTGACCGACGTCCGGGTGCCTGACAGTGCCCGGATCGGTGCCGTCGACGACGGCTGGACGGTGGCGACCCGCTGGCTGTTCTACGAGCGGTCGTTCAGCTCGTCCCCGTTCGCGTTGCGGCCCGCCGGTGACGTGGAGACGTTCGGCGACCCGGGCACCGGCCTGCTGCAGATCGCCGAGCAGGCCGGGCGCCTGCACGACCCGGCGGCGCGCGAGCTGGTGGGGGAGGCGCACATGCTCCGGACGGCGATGCGTGAGCTCGACGGACGCCTGCACGCCCTCATCGCGACGGGCAGGTCCTCGGACCAGATCGCCGCGGTCGGCCGGCTCATGCACGGCGTCACGATGGGCCGGCTGGCGACGATCGGGTTCGAGCTGGCCGGCGCGAGCGCGGTGGCCGCCGGCGACGACGAGCAGGCCGGCGCGCTGGGGACGAGCTATCTGCTGCGCCAGATCGGCTCGATCGGCGGCGGGACCACGGAGATCGCCCGCAACGTGATCAGCGAACGGGTGCTGGGGATGCCGCGGGAGCTGGCCCTGGACCGCAACGTGCCGTACCGGGAGGTGCGCACGGCCCCCTCCTCCGGAGGCGGGGCGGCGTCCCGCTCCTGACTGCCGCTGGCCGCACCCGCCCGCACCCCTGTTGTTGAACTCGACATCGATGTTAATGTCCGAGATGAGGCGCAGCCGGGAGCGGGCGGGCCGGGAGTCGAAGGGTGCTGCCGTGGTCAGCTGGCCCGGTAGAGGATTGCGAAGGGACCAGCATGGACATCGCGGCCGCGGCCAGTGTCTTCACCGATCCACGGGCGTACGCGGATGACGCGCGGTTCCACGCGGCGGCCGCGCTGCTGCGGCGGGAGTCGCCGGTGCACCTCGTCGAGCACGAGAAGTTCCACCCGTTCTACGCGATCACCAAGCACGAGGACGTCATGTCCATCTCGCGGGCGTCCGACATCTGGCTGAACGCCCCCCGCCCGGCGCTCGGCCCCAAGTCGAAGGACGCCGACCGGGAGAACATTCCGATCCGCTCCCTGGTCCAGATGGACGACCCGGACCACACTGTCTACCGCCACGTGAGCGCGGACTGGTTCAAACCGGCCGGTGTTCGCCGGCTGCGCGACCGCATCGCGGCGCTGGCGAAGCGGTATGTCGACCACATGGCCGACCTGGGCGGTGAATGCGACTTCTTCGTCGACGTCACCTCGCACTATCCGCTTTATGTGATCCTCTCGCTGCTCGGGCTGCCCGAGGAGGACTTCCCGCGGATGCTGAAGCTCACCCAGGAGCTTTTCGGCGCCGACGACGAGGAACTCGCCCGTGACGGCGACAAGCACGCCCAGATGGCCGCGCTGATCGATTTCTTCAACTACTTCCAGGCGCTGATCGCCGAACGCCGCAAGAAGCCGACCGACGACCTCGGCTCGGTCATCGCGAACGCGATGATCCGTGATGTGCAGATCGGTGAGCTGGAAGCCGCCGGCTACTACACCCTGATCGCGACGGCGGGGCACGACACCACCAGCGCGGCGCTCGCCGGCGGGCTGCACGCCATGCTGGAGAATCCCGAGCAGTGGCAGCGTCTGGCCGCGGACCCGTCCCTGGTGCCGACCGCGGTCGACGAGGCCATCCGCTGGGTCTCGCCGGTCAAGCAGTTCATGCGCACCACCACCGAGGACACGGTGGTTCGTGGTGTGCCCATCGCCGCCGGCGAATCGGTGCTGCTCTCCTACCCCTCGGCCAACCGCGACGAGGACGTCTTCGACAACCCGAACACCTTCGACGTCGGCCGGTCCCCGAACCGCCACGTCGCCTTCGGTTTCGGCGCGCACTACTGCCTGGGCACCCACCTGGCCCGGCTGGAGGGCCAGGCGCTCTACGCCGAGCTGAGATCGCGGGTGCGCTCGATCGAGCTCGCCGGGACGCCGGAATACATGGAGGCGTTGTTCGTCGGCGGCCCGAAGCGTGTTCCCATCCGCTACGAGATGGCCTGACCGGACTGACATGAGCGAGATCGCGGAGAACATGGCGGCCTGTATCGACGAGCTCGCGGTCCAGTCGGTGCTGGCCCGCTACTGCCACCGCTGCGACGACGGCGACTTCGCCGGCCTCGTCGACCTGTTCACCCCGGACGGCGTCTTCACCTACGGCGACCGGACGGCGCACGGCCGCGCCGAGCTGCTCGCGTTCTTCCAGGGCACCCAGGGGCGGCCCGACCAGCGCGGCAAACACCTGACGTTCAACCTGGACGTCCGCCCGGACGGAGACACCGCCCGCAGCGTCTCGGACTACGTCTTCCTGCGCACCAGCGCGCACGGCCCGGTCCTCAGGCTCGCCGGGCGGTACCACGACGAGCTGCGCCGGGTCGACGGCCAGTGGCGCATCGCCCGGCGAGACGTGATCAACCTGGAGGTGCCCTGATGCTTCCCTCTCCGGCGGACCAGGTGGCCATCGGCGACCTGCTGGCCAGGTACTGCCTGACCCTCGACCTCGACGACGTCGACGGCTGGGTCGCGCTGTTCACCGAGGACGCCAGCTACCAGGTGTACGGGCGTTCCTTCGACGGCCACGCGGGGCTGCGCAAGATGATGGGCGCGGCACCGGGCGGGCTGCACCTCGGCGGCCCGCCCGTCATCGAGATGGACGGTGCCGACACCGCGCACACCCGGCGCAACCTGCTGTTCGTCGACCGCACCGACGGCGTCTCCCGCAGCGCGGTGTACACCGACGAGCTCGTGCGCACGCCCGAGGGCTGGCGGATCAGGAACACCCGATGCCGCTTCATCACCGCGGACGGCCTCGCCGACCGGCCAGCCCGCTGAACCACGGGCCCGCGCGGCGGGTCATGGAGCACAGTGTGGAGCTGTGACAAGTCCGCGTCGAGTCGGTGGCCGCAGCCCGGCATCGGTCGGCGACGGGCAACGGAGAGGGGTTTCCTGTGCAGTTCCACCTGTACCTACCGCAGATGCGGTTAAGTCCCGCGCAGCTGGTCGAACGCGCCCAGGCGGCCGAAGCCGCCGGCTTCGACGGCATCGCCGGGATGGACCACATGGCGCCACCGCTCGCGGAGGGCCAGCCGATGTTCTCCGCGTCCGTCACGAACACCTGGCTGGCGGCACACACGACCCGGCTGACCGTCGGATCGCTGGTGCTGTGCGACGTCTTCCGCAACCCGGCGCTGCTCGCCCAGGAGTCCGTGTCACTCGACCACCTCTCACGCGGGCGTTACGAACTCGGCCTCGGGACGGGCTCGGTTCCCCGCGAGATCACCTCCTACGGCCTGGCGCTGCCCGAGGGCCGGCTGCGGGTGCGGCGGCTGCGCGAGACGCTGGAGATCCTGCGGGCGCTGTGGACCGGTGAACCGGTCGACTACGACGGGGAGTTCTTCCAGCTGCGCGGTGCCCGGCAGGCGCCGACGCCGCTGGGAAGCATCCCGATCCAGATCGGGGGCGCCGGCCCGAAGACGATGGAGCTGGTCGCCGCGCACGCGGACTGGTGGAACGTCCACATCGGGATCCTCGACAAGCTCGACGAGATGCGCCCACGCGCCGGGCGGGCCCGGGTGTCGATCCAGGAGCGGGTCGCCTTCGTCCCGTCGGAGGACCAGCGCGCGGCGGTGGCGGAGCTGGCGCGGCGGCGCTTCGGCCGGACCGGTGTGGTCGTGGGCGACGCAGAGCAGCTCGTCGAGCATTTCGGCACGCTTTCCGAACGCGGGATCGAGCGCTCCTACACCTGGTTCTGCGACTTCGCGCAGCCGGAGACACTCGCCGCGTTCGGCGAGTCGGTCATCGCGAAGGTGCGCTGACCGCAGGTGAACCTCGACGCGATCGGAACAGTCGCCGGCCCGGTGGAACGGAGCTGGTCCGCCAGGGACACCATGCTCTACGCGGTCGGTGTGGGCGCCGGGTACCCCGACCCCGGCGAGGAGCTCGCGTTCACCACGGAGAACTCCGCCGGCGTGGAACCGCGGGTGCTGCCGACCTTCGCGCTGCTGTTCACCGCGGAGGGCCCGCTGGACCTGGGCGTGGTCGGGCCGCACGACCCGGGAATGGTCGTGCACGGCGAACAGCGCATCGAGTGGTTCGGGCCGCTGCGACCGGACGGGCGGGTGCTGCTCACCGGGCGGATCGTCGACATCCTCGACAAGCGGTCCGGCGCCCTCGTGGTGACCGAGACGACGGCCAGTGATCCCGAGTCGGGCACCGCCGTCGTGCGCACCCGCACCGGGGTCTTCATCCGCGGCGCCGGCGGCTTCGGCACCCGGACGACCGCCGCGGTGCCGGCCGCACCGGCTGTGCCTGTCACGCCGGATGCGCCGCCCGGGCGGGCGCCGGATCACTCGGTGACCTACCAGACCCTGCCCAACCAGGCCCTGCTCTACCGGCTCTCGGGTGACCGCAACCCGCTGCACTCCGATCCGGTGTTCGCGGCCGGCCGCGGCTACGACCGGCCCATCCTGCACGGCCTGTGCACCTACGGATTCACCTGCCGGGCTCTGCTGCGCACGCTCTGCGGCTCCGACTCGAGCCGGCTCCGCTCCATGTACGGCCGCTTCAGCCGGCCCGTCCTCCCCGGCCAGGCGCTCACGATCGACATCTGGGTCGACGGCCCCGATGCCGACGGCGGCCCGGCCACCTCGGCCACCTTCCGGACCAGCGCGGACGGAATGCCCGTCCTGGAGCGCGGCCGGTGCACGTTCACCGCGGCCGGCGCATGACGGCGCCCGGCCTGACCGGAGCCGAGGCGACGGCTCCGCGCTCGTCGGCACTGGCGGACCTCGGGATCCTGATAGAGGAGCAGGGCTCGGTCCTGAAGGCGACCATGCCCGCGGTGGCGAACCTGGCGGTGCCCGGTACCACCGCGATGCGGATCTGCGCGCTCTGCGCGCTGGCCGACACCCAGCTGGGCCTGCTGGCGGTGCGCGAGCTCGGGCCCCGCGTCCCGGTGACGCTCGCACTTGACGTCCACCTGTTCCAGCCGGTGCCGGTCTCACTGCCGCCAGCGCGTGCCGAGGGGCCGGCGGGCGCGGCGGGGTCGGTGGGCGCGGCGGGGCCGGTGAGCATGGTGCACGCGACCGGCCGGGTGGTGAAGGCCGGGCGGGCCGTGCTCGTGACCGCCATCGAGTTCGCCGACGACACCGGCCGTCCCCTGGGCGTCGGGACGGCGCTGTTCATGGTCGCGCCGGACCCGATGCTGCTGATGCCGCCGGGCATGCGCCCCCTCGACCTGTTCGCCACGACGAGTGGGGAGCTGGCACAGCCGTACGCTCAGCGGCTTGGCTGCCGGCGGGTCGGGGCGGGGGTGGCGTCCCTGCCGTTCACCGACGACGTCGTGAACGCCTCGGGGACGCTCAACGGCGGCATCCTGCCGCTCGCCGTCGAGGAGGCGGTGCTGTCAGCGGCACCCGGGTCGTATCTGACCTCGCTGAGCCTGCAGTACCTTCGCCCGGTGCGCCGCGGCCCGGCGGTGGCGCGGGCCGAGGTCCGCGGCGACGTCGGCACCGTCGAGGTGCACGACGCCGGCACCGACGCGCTCGCGGTCGTAGCGACGGCCCGGACGTCGCCCGCCCACACCGTCACGCGAACCTCCGCGGACGCGGCCGGTGCCTCCGCGCCGGCGCCCGAACAACGATCTCGCGGGTAGCCGGCTCCCCGGCCAGCAGGACCGGGAAGCCGGCGGACGCCGCGACCGTGCGTCAGGACGCGGAGGCTCCCGCGACCTCCTCCTGGTGGATGCCGAGGTAGGCGCCTTCCAGGAGCTCGGGGGAGGCGGCCAGTTCCTCGGCCGCCCCCCGCAGCACGATGCGGCCGCGGTTGAGCACGGCGGCGCTGTCGGCGACCTCGAGGGCCAGGTTGACGTGCTGCTCGACCAGGATCACCGCGCATTTGTGGTCGGCGGCGATGGCGCTGACGGTCTTGAACAGATCCTCGACGATCAGGGGCGCGAGACCCATGCTGAGTTCGTCGATGAGCAGCACCCGGGGTTGCTGGACCAGGGCTCGCGCCATCACCAGCATCTGCTGCTCACCGCCGGAGAGGGCCCCCGCGGGCAGGTTCCACCGCTTCTCGAGCGCCGGGAAGGTCTCGAGAAGGCTCTTCGGCTTCGGGCCGTTGCGCCGGGCCGCGACCCGGATGTTCTCCTCGACGGTCAGGGTGGTGAACAGAGCGCGGTTGTCGGGGACGAGAACCACGCCGGCCGCGTTCGCGGCGGCGGGCCGGCCGTTGCGCAGCCGGGTGCCGTCCACGCTGATGGTGCCGCCCTGGGCCGGCAGCAGGCCGGCCAGGGTCAGCAGCAGCGTGGTCTTGCCGGCGCCGTTCGGCCCTAGCAGGGCCAGCACGCTGCCTTCCTCGACGGTGAGATCGACGTTGCGGAACGCGGTGGCGCTGCCGCGGCCGCCGCTGAGGTCGGTGCATTCCAGCCGGGTGCTCACTTCGTCACCGCCGAAGAGGTCGTCACGGTCGCAGAGGTGGTCGTGGCCGCGGCGGCTGCCGCGGACGCCGTCAGCGGCTCGGCGATCTCCGGTGCCGCCGGGTCCTGGGGCGTCGCGGGGGCGGCGGGTGCCGTCGCGTCCACTGGTGTTGCCGGGTCCGGTGCTGTCGGGTCCGCCGGTGGCGCCGGGTCGGCCGGTGGCGCCAGATCGGTCGGTGCCACCGGGTCGGCCGCAGGTGCCGGGTCGGCCGGTGCCGCCTCCGTCGCCGGGGGCTCGTCGGCCAGGGCGTCGTGCACGGAGCCGAGGTAGGCGTCGGCGACGGCACGGTTCGCGCGGATCGCGGCCGGGTCTCCCTCGGCGATGACCTTGCCGAAGTCGAGGACGTAGATGTAGTCGCAGACGGACAGCACGAGCGAGACGTCGTGGTCCACGAGGATCACGCCGACTCCGGTGGCGCTGATGGAGCGGATGCGTTCACCGAGCCAGACCGACTCGGTGGTGTCCAGGCCGGCGGCGGGTTCGTCCAGGAGCAGGGCCTTAGGCCCGGTGGCGCACGCCCGGGCGATCGAGACCAGCTGCCGTTCGCCCTGGCTGAGCTCGCCGGCGTGCCGGCCGGCCCGGTCGGCCAGCCCGACCAGGTCGAGCGCGGAGGCCAGGGCACGGTGGCGTTCGTCGCCGCTGGCGCCGAACAGGGCCGCGCTGACGTTCTCCTCGACGGTGAGGTCGTCGTAGAGCTCCAGGGACTGGAACGTGCGGGCCAGGCCGCGGCGCACCCGGCTGTGCGTGGGCAGCCCCTCGATCTGGGTGCCGGCGAGCCTGACAGTGCCGTCGGCCCGGGTGAAACCGGTCGTCGCGTCGATCACGCTGGTCTTGCCCGCGCCGTTCGGCCCGATGAGGCCGACGATCTGGCCGGCGCTCACCCGCAGCGAGACCTCGGACACCGCCGTCACACCGCCGTAGCGGACGGTCAGCCCGTCGACCTCGAGCACCAGGCCTGCCGGCGCCACCTGCGCGGTCGGCTTCGCCGGGTCGGCCTCCACGGCCGTGCCGGGCTTGGCCAGCCCCGCCAGCACCACCGTCTCGGCGGAGGGCTCGGCCGTTTCAGCCGGTGTGCTCAGTTCGCCCGCTGCCGGCGCCGCGGCCTGCTTCGCAGGGCTGTGGCCGAAGCGGCGGCGGCGTAGTCGATCCAGCCGGTCGGCGAGGTCGTGACCGCCGCTGGCGAATCCTTCGGGGTGGCCGATGAGGGCGACGAGCAGGAGGACGCCGGTGATGACGGGGAACCAGTCACCGAGGTGGACCCAGCGGTCCATCGCGATGAAGGTGATGCCGGTCGAGGCCATCACACCGGCGAGGATGCCGCCGTAGACGGAGGTGACTCCGGCGAGGTAGGCGGTGGAGAGCAGGGAGAGCCCACCGAGCGCGGTGAACGAGGCGAAGGTGACGGTGTTGAGCCGGTAGGCCAGCAGGCTGCCGCCGAGGCCGGCGATGAACGACGCGATCGCGAAGCTGGCGACCTTGACCGCGACGACGTTGATCCCGATGCCGGCGGCGGACTGCTCGTTGGCGCGGACGGCGAGCATGGCCGAGCCGAGCGCGCTGGTCCGGAGCTTGGCGACGCCGAAGGCCACCGCGACCAGCACGGCCAGGCACAGCAGGCCGAAGGGAAGGCGTGGGAAGGCGTGGCCGGTGCCGACGCTGAGGTCGAGGCCGAACAGCTTCGGCTGGGTGACCTGGGCGCCGTCGCTGTCGACGATGTCGGTGTTACGGAACCACACGGCCTCGATCGTGTAGGCCAGCGCGAGGGTGACGATGCCGAGCGTCAGGCCTTTGAGTCGCAGGGCGGGCAGACCGATCACCACACCGAGGACGGTGGCCGCGAGGGCCGCGAGCAGCGGTGCGAACGGGAACGGGACGTGCCAGCTCTGGGTCAGGCCGCTCAGCGTGAACGCGGCACTGCCGGCGAGCGCCAGCTGGGCGAGCGAGACCTGGCCGGCGTAGCCCGTCACGACGACGAGCGACAGGCCGATGATCGCGGCGATGAAGGTGCCGATGACCGCGGCCCGCCAGGTTCCGGTGGTGACCAGCAGGCCGAGCACACCGAGGGCGGTGCCGGACAGTGTCGGCAGCGTCAGGGACCGCGGCCGGGGCGCCCGGCCCAGCGGCTGGCGGAGCAGGCCGCCGCGGACCGTCAGGCCCCGTCCGGTGATCAGCAGTGCGACCAGGATGACGACCAGCGGGATGAGTTCCGACGAGCCGGTCTTCGGCAGCCAGGAGACGTCCTCGGAGACCAGGGACTGGGCTTCGGCCTGGAGCATGCCGATCACGATGCCGGCCGCGACCGTCGGGATGAGGTTCTTGAACCCGCCGACCACGGCGGCGGCCAGCGCCGGCACGACGAACAGCGTGTACGTGGTCGGGGACAGTGGGCTCAGCGGCGCGATGAGGATGCCGGCGGCACCGGCGGTCACCCCGCTGATCATCCAGTTGAACAGGGCGATCCGGTCCGGTGAGACGCCGCTGACGTAGGCGCCGGTCTGGGACTCCGCGACCGCCCTGGTGAGCAGGCCGAACCGGGTGAAGCGGTAGACCGCGGTCAGCACCAGGGTCAGGACCACCACGGCGACGACCAGGTAGAAGCGGTCCGACAGGAGCTTCGCGTCGCCGAACTCCCATCGCTCCGCGGGGAAGATCGCGCTGACGCTGACGGGAGAGGTACCGAGCCGGATCGCCATCGTCGACTGGATGACGACCAGGACGCCGAGGGAGGCCACCGCCCGGGCGAGTGGGGGTGCCTCACGCAACGGCCGGAAGACCGCCAGGTACAGGATCGCGCCCAGCAGGGCCCCGAGCAGCAGGGAGAGCGCGGCCGCCGGGGCCAGCGGCCAGGATCCGCCGATGTCGACCGACTCGGGCAGGCCGGGTAACAGGACGAGCAGCTGCCCGTCACGTAAGAAGGCGTAGGAGTAGGCGACGTAGAGCGCCACGGCTCCGGTCGCGAAGTTGATGACTCCCGAGCTCCGATAGGTGAGCACGAGGGCCAGGCCCAACGCCGCGTACACCCCGCCGTTTCCCAGGCCGAGAAGCAGCGAACCTATATGTTCCATCACGATCTCCCGGCATCTTCCGGATCAGTTCTGCGAGCCGTCAGGCTGGTACGGCCCCGCCCACGTGTCAACGCCTGACGGAGCGGTCGAACCGGCCGTCGAGGGGGCACCTCGACGACCGGTTCGTTTGCTGGATCATCTCATCGGTTCGAGATCTAGGAGTTTCCTCGCACCGTGTACGCCGTCGGCTCACCCTTGCCGTCGAGCTCGGTCGTCAGCCCACCCTTCACACAGGCGGCCGGGGTCTCCGGGTAGGCCTTGCCGCCGCACTGGAACTTCAGCCCGCCGGCGCCCGGCAGTTCCTTCTCCGGCATCGCCTTGATGGCCGCGGTGACCGTCGCCGGGGTGATCTCACCGGTGATGTCCTCGAGGGACGCCGCGAGGCCGGCGAACGTCACGAACATGCCCCGGCCCGCGGACGAGTCGGGCTCGATGTCCTTCCCGTAGGTATCGACCACCGAGTTGTAGAGAAGGCTGGACGGATCGTCTCCGCCGACCGGGACGGAGGCACCGATGGTCATCCCCTCCAGCGCGTCTCCCGGCACCGCCTTGCGGGTGGCGTCGGTGATGCACTGCGAGATGGCGCTGACCTTGCCGTCGTACCCGACGGACCGCAGACCGTTGATCGCGCTGATGCAGAACGAGTCGTTGCCGATGATGAACACCAGCCCGGACTCGTTGCTCACGACGCTCTGCATCTGCGGCGTCATGTCGGCGGTGCCCGGAGCGATGCGGATCAGCTGGTACTCGAGACCCGCCTTCTTCATCAGGCCGGGTGCGACCTCCTCCGCGCTGTGCAGCGCGGCCGGCACGTCGATGACCACCGTCGTGACCTTCTTGATGCCCTCGTCCTTCGCCAGGCTGATGGGCAGGTTCAGCACCGCGAAGTTCGGGTCGCCCACGGTGAAGCTCGTGGGGTCGGACAGGATCGACGGGCTGCCGGCGCCGAAGAACATCGTCGGGATGTCCGCGTCGGACAACGGCTTCCAGACAGCCTCGGCGACGGCGGACTCGCCGACCGCGACCGCGACGACGTTCTTCTCGACCAGCTGGTTGCCGCAGTCGGTGCCCTTGGCCGGGTCCGCCTGGGTCTCGCAGGTCACCACCTCGACGGGCCGGCCGCCGATGCCCCCGCGGTGCTCGTTCAGGTACTTGGCGGTGGCGTCAGCGACGGCGAACTGCACGGAGTTGTCGATGCCGGCGGACTTGCCGTCCGAGACGATGCCGATCTTGACGGGCTCGCCCGCGGCCTTGTCGACCGGGCCGAGCGCGCCCGCGGCCGCGCTCGCGTCCGCCGGGCTGGGCGTGGTCTCCTCGTCCGAGCCGCAGGCGGCGACGAACAGGAGCGCGGCTAACGGGGCGGCTAAGCCCGCCCGCACCAACCGCCGCCGCGCCCCTCTCTGTGTCGGCCGGCCGCCGGGGGCCACCGTGTGCTGCATATACCTCTCCTCAAAGTCGTCGGAACCGCCGCACCATGGAGCATGAGAAATACATACCTGTGGGGGACCGGCCGGTCTCACAAGCCCGCATTCAGATTGGCTGAACATTGTCCGGGGCGAAGGTGGGCACATGCTCCCAACTTTTGACGTGGGCGTCAACGTGTCGGTCGCGCGCGACGAATACCCAGGTGTTGGAACTCGCCGAGGGTGCCTCCGACAGGAGGTCCCGGTCGCCTCCAGCGGCCCGCAACACCCGCCCAGGGGGCCGAGATGGTATCTGCACCGGCGGTGTCGACATGGCCCGGCCGGGCGGACATCGAGACTTTGCGCCATGAACCCGCCCCTGGTGTGGAACGGGTTTCAGGTCTTCCGGCGGACCGGGCCTCCCGGCCCGAGAGCGCTTTACTGTTTTTGGCGGACGCACAGATCTTTGGCGTACGCACGGTCGCGTCCGGGTGCGAAAGGCAGGCACCTTTGTGCTCCCGCACAAGGTCCGCCCCCCGTATCCGCCGCCGCGGTTCGCGCGGATCCGCGTGCCACGAGGACGGCCGGCGAACACGCGGCCCCGGTGCGGGCACGGCGCGCGGGCACGGGTGCGGGTGCGGCGTGCGGGCACGGGTGCGGGTGCGGCGTGCGGGAGGGGAACGCGGGGTGCGGGTGTGGCACGCGGGGCGCGAATGACCGCCCGCGTCCTGCCGGGGGACACCGGTACCACCGCTGTCCGCCCCGGCAGGAGTACTGCATGCCGGCGGGTGTCGCTATGCCGGCGGGCGTCGCTCGTCAGCCGCGACGCGGCTCGGTGTCGGTCACCTCGGTGTCGGTCAGCGACTCCGGCCGACGGTGACGGTCAGCGGCGGCGCAGCGCGGAGTCGGCGAGGGCCGGCGGGACGTAGCCGGCGTCCTCCGGGTTGACGTTGACGCCGGGCGGGACGATCTCGTCGATCCGGTCCAGGGTCGCGGTGTCCAGGGTGATGTCGGCGGCGGTGAGCTGGCTTTCCAGGTGATCCATCGTGCGCGGGCCGATGATCGCCGAGGTCACCGCCGGATGGCGCAGCACGAACGCCAGCGCCAGCTCGATCAGGCTGATGCCGACCTCGGCGGCGAGGTCCCCGAAGGCGATCGCGGCCTCGACCTTGCGCTGGTTCGCCGGGACGGACAGATCGAACCGGCCCGGCACCCGCGCTGTCCGCGTGCTCGTGACCTCACCGCCGTCGCGGGTGTAGCGCCCGGAGAGGAAGCCGCCGGCGAGCGGGCTCCACGGCAGCACCCCGAGCCCGTACCGCTGCGCCACCGGCAGCAGGTCGGCCTCGATGCCGCGCACCAGCAGCGAGTACGGCGGCTGCTCGGTGACGAACCGCTCGCGGTTGCGGCGCTCGGCGACCCACTGCGCCTCGACGACCTCGTGCGCGGGGAACGTCGAACTGCCGAAGTAGCGGATCTTGCCGGCCCGGACCAGGTCGGTCAGCGCGCTGAGCGTCTCGTCGATGTCGGTCGACGGGTCGGGGCGGTGCACCTGGTAGAGGTCGATCCAGTCGGTGCCGAGGCGCCGCAGGCTGTTCTCCACCTCGGTGACGATCCAGCGCCGCGACAGCCCGCGCTGGTTGGTGTCCGGCCCCATCGGCATGAACAGCTTGGTCGCGAGCACCACGTCGTCGCGGCGGCCGGCGAGTGCCTTGCCGACGATCTGCTCCGACTCGCCGTTCGAGTAGATGTCGGCGGTGTCGATGAAGTTGACCCCGGCGTCGAGCGCCCGGTGGATGATCTTTGCGGAGTCGTCGTGGTCCTGGTTGCCCCAGGCGCCGAACATCATCGCGCCCAGGCAGAGTGGGGAGACCCGCACGCCGGTGCGGCCAAGTACTCGGTAGTCCATGTCGACGAGCTTTCGCCGTTGATCAACAGGGCGCAATCCCTCTGGTGAAAATTTCACCATGTCGATCGGGAAATGCCAGTTATCGGAGTTCGTCGCTCTCTGGCACCGCTCGGCGATTCGCCGAGCTACGGGGCGGCGCTCGGAGTAACCGTGCCGAGCAGGTGGTCGAGGTGATCGAGGATGCCTGCGCGCACGTCCCGGTAGGGCTCGATGCCGCCGGCGGCCCGGCAGAGCAGGACCGCGCCCTCGACCGCCGCCACGGTCATCGCGGCGAAGCGGGCTGCGCGTGCGGTGTCGACCCCATAGCTGGTGAGGCAGCCGGCGATCGCCGCCCGCCACCGGTCGAAGGCGTCGTTGGCGACAGCGCGCAGCGTGCCGTCGGTGTCCTCGGCGCTCAGGGCGACCGCGGCCACCGGGCACCCGGCCGGCCCACCGCCGCCGATCAGGATCTGCTCGGCGAGGTCGAGCACGGCGCGGACGGCGTCGCCGGGCGCGGCGTCGGCGCAGGCGGCCTCGATGTGCTGCGCGACCCGGTCGCCAGCCCACCGTGCGGCGTCCACCCCGATCTGGGTCTTGCCGCCGGGGAAGTGGTGGTAGATCGCACCACGGGCGGCGTGGGCGCGGGCCACGACATCGCGGCACCCGGTGCCGTCGTAGCCGCGTTCGCGGAACAGCTCCGCCGCCGCCACGACCATTCGCGCCCTGGTGTCCCGGCGGCCGGCGGGAGGTGCGCCGCCGCTGCCGACCGGCTGCCCCGTGCGGTCTGCCATCCGTTCCGTCCTCTCCGGCCTCTCCGGTCCGCGAGCGTGTGGCTGGCTGGGCCCCGGCCGACGCCGACGATCCGTCGCCTCTCGCGGGTGCCCCGCGGCGCAGTGGCGCCATTCCAGCTTGACTAGGACAAGCGTCCTCGGCAAGCTCTAGGACAACTGTCCTAGAACCTGCTTCGTCCTCATCGGACGGACGTGGCCATCGAGGTGATCCGTGAACACGTCGGACCAGGCCTTCTTCCTCCCCGTCGGCACGCTGCCCGCCGGAGCCGGAGCCGGAGCCGGCGCTGACTCCGCGGGCGCGGCGGTCCTGCGCGCGACCCCCACGAGCCATGGCCCCTGGTCGGATCGGCAGCAACACGGCGGGGCGACCAGCGCCGTGCTCACCCGGGCCCTCGAACAGGCAGCGGACGAGGCCGGCCTGGTGGGCGGCCACCTGGCCAGGATCGCGGTCGACTTCCTGGCACCCGTCCCCGTCGGGGACGTCCAGGTCAGGGCGGCAGTGGTTCGGCCCGGCCGGAAGGTGGCGCTGCTGCGGGCCGAGGTGGGCGATGGCAAGCGGACCTGGGCGAGCGCCCAGGCCTGGTGGCGACGGGTCGCCCCGGGAACCGTGCCGGATCTCGGCCTCACCCAGCTCGAGCCCCTGCCGGCACCCGAGACGGTGCCTTCGGCCATCCCGGACAGTGACATCGCCCGGTTCCTCGCCCGCGGCTACATCGCCGCCGTGGACTGGCGTCCCGTGGACGGGCACGTCGTCGAACCCGGCCCGTGCACGGTCTGGGCTCGTCCGCAGGTCCCGCTGGTGGCCGGGGAGACCATCAGCCCGACCCAGCTGACGATGCTCCTCGCCGACGCGGGCAGCGGGGTGAGCGCCGTGCTCGACCCCCGCACCCACCTGTTCACGAACGTCGACCTCGTCGCCAGCCTGCTGCGCCAGCCCGAGGGCGAGTGGATCAGCATGCGCGCGACGACCATGGTCGACAACGCCGGCGGCGGCACCACCACGACCGTGCTCGGAGACGTGAAAGGAACGTTCGGCCAGACGCTGCACACCCTGTTCGTCGCACCGCACGGCTGAGTACGCCGCACCATGCGGCCGACGCCGGACCGCACGGCTGGCGCCTTCCCGCTATGGGAGGAGGCCGTCGAGCAGGGGGCTGGTGAAGATGCGGTGTGGGTCGCAGGAGTTGAGCGTGCTGCGGGCGGTGTCCCAGTTGTCGGTGGCGGGCTGGCCGGCGCGGTAGGCGTTGGGGATGGTCGTGCCGATCGTCGGGCCGTCGGCCCAGGCGGCCGCGGTGGTGTAGGCCCAGCCCTTCGACCATTCGGGGCGCACGGCGGCGTAGTTCCCGCTGAAGTTGCCGAAGATCCAGGCCTCCACCTCGCGGAAGAACTGGTTTGAGTAGGGCGTGCCGGGCACCGTGAGAATGTCGAGCCAGACGGCCACATCCCAGTCGGAGTGGTCCGCCCGTGGCCGGACCGCGGACAGCTGTGGTGAACCGGCCGAGGTGACCCCGACATCGCCGGTGGCGTCCAGCCCGGTGACCCGGATCTCCACCGGGCCGTTCATGGGATAACGCCCCTGATCCTGGTAGGCCGTGAGCCGGGACCGGTAGTACGTGCAGAACTCGTTGACCACCCGCTGTATGTTCGCGCGGCTGGTGAGAACGGCGTAGCCGTTCGCGGTGACCCGCAGCGTCGTCGGGCGCACGTACAACAGCAGGTTCTTCGACCAGCCCCAGATGTCATAGGTCGCGGTCGTGATGAGGCCGGTGCCGACGAGCGCGATCTGGGTCTGCCCGAACGTCGGCGTGAGTGACCCGTTTCCACCGATGATCTGCGCGATCAGGTCGGTGGCCTGCTTCGGCAGACTGTCGGAGAACCCGTAGTTGTAAGGGCTGTTGACCTGGCGGGAGAAGAACGGCTTCGACGGGCTGCGGCTCCAGACCTTGAGCCACGGATTGTCGGTGAACGGGAACCAGATGGCCTCGACCCGGCCGGCGCTCTCCGCGTAGCTGGCGAACGTCCGCGTCGCCCCGGAGCCGGGAGCGGCGAACAGCTGCGTCCACGGGATGTCGAACCAGCTCTGGCAGCGTAACCGCTGGTTGGCCCCGACCTGCAGCACGACCTCGGTGAGGAACGCCCGGCCAAGGTGGGTGAGGAACGCCTTCGACGCCGCCTCGGAGCGGCTGAAGGTGCGCAGCGCGTACGCGTTCGCCGACGAATCCCAGACGACCGCGGTGAACGAGACGATCAGATTGCTCAGCGAGCCGTAGGTCGTGCCCGGCACCGGGGTCTCGCCGGTGGCCGGAATGGCTGTGCCATGGCCACCGATGGCCAGCACGCCGCCGACGGTCAGATCTCCGGGCGCGGGGGTGGCGGTCAGGCCGTAGCCGGCGGTCTCCAGCCGGGTGAGCAGGGTTTCCATGGTCACACCGGTCTGGGTGCGCACAGTGGCGGGGGAACCGGCGGCGACGGTGACGGCGGTGAGATGCTCGGTGGTGTCCACGAGGACGACACCGGCTCCCTGCGAGCCGGCGGGCAGGATCAGCGGCGACCAGTTGTGGCCGCTGCCCCGGGCGCGGATGCGGTAGCCGTTGGCATGGGCCCAGTTGGCGATGGTGACGACGTCCGCCGGGGAGGCCGGTGCCGCGGTCCACACGTCATCGACGGCGATCTCGCCGGACCAGTTCTCGTAGGCCTGCCGGTAAAGCGGTATCGCGGCGGGGAAGTCCGGCGGGGTCGGGGTCGCTGCGGCGGCGGCGGAGATCCGGGACAGCGGTGTCCAACCCGCGAGGCCGGCCGCCGCGGCGGCGAGCACCGACCGGCGCGACGTCTTCCTGGCCCGCGGGGCTGCCGCGGGCTCCGCCGCCGGCCCGAATTCGGCCACGTGGTCCTCATGGTCCTCGTGCGCAACATGACGCGATTCCATCGCAGGCTCCCTTTGCATGCGGACGAAATGAGGCGTGTCGATGCGCCGACACGCCGTCCGAATATCTGCTGGCCATGGGAAATGGTCGCGTTGCCAGTGTTCCGAGTGTAAGGAATGTGGTCAAAGAAAACCAGGGTGAAGTAGTGGGTGAGGGTAAATCGACGGCCGCCCGCAGTGGTGTTTCGGTGGTGACCGATCCGGCCGAATTCTTAACTTGATGTGGAGTGGCAGTAAATGTCTGGTATGCCGGGCTCCGGGCGGCGGCGACGCTGCGGATGTGCTCAGCCGATGAGGGAACGGACCAGTGGGGTGTAGCCGTTGGCGTAACCCGCACGGGTGGGGTGGTAGGACTCGCCGAGGGCCGAAATCACCAGGCCGTTGGTGAAAGGCGTGCTGGCGCATACATCGTGCCCGGCCCAGGCGGGATTCGGGTTCCCGTAGACGAACCCGGCGGCCTGGGCCCGGTCCGCCAGGACTGCGTCGAGGTTGTCCACCAGGTTGTTGAGGGCGGCCTGCTTCGCAACGGTCACCCCGGGCGCCGCGGAGCACGTACGGTCCGCGAACGGCCGTGGATATCCGAGCACGACGACGGTGGCGGACGGCGCCTTCGACCTGATGGCCGCGAACGTGGTGTCGAGCTTCGCCGGAAGCTCGCCGGTGATCCGTGCGTTCGAGGTGTCGACCGTGGACGTGCAGTCGGAAAGCGTGCAACTGCGCACCAGGTCGCCGAACCCGATGTCGTTTCCGCCGATGGTGATGGTGACGTACTTCGTCTCCGGGGTGAGGGCGTTCACCTGTGAGTCGGTCACGTCCGAGGTGACCGCCCCGCCACACGCGGCGAGGGTGAGCTCGGTGCCGGGCCGCTGACTGGCGACGAGAGAGGGGTAGGAATAGGTGCTGCGGGCGCAGTCGGCGTCGAGATCGCTGCTTCCCGCTCCACTGCCCGAGGAGTAGGAGTCCCCGAGGGCCACGTACCGGTCAGGCGTCGCGGCCTGGGCGGGAGCGGTGCTCACGGACCCCGAGAACGCCGCGACGAGGGTGGTGACGGCGGGCGCGAGCACACGCCGACGAAAGAAGTTCTCCACGTTTTCCCTTCGTCCTGGTGATGCCTGGTGATGCCTGGCGAAAGGAAAATCCAGCGTGCGGGTGCGGGGACGGGGCCTCAGCGCGAGACCGATGGCCCCGGACCGGCTGTCGTCAGCCCCCGCGGTGGCGGCGTCGAGGCGCCGTCGGCCGTCTGTTCCGGAGCACGCGACCAGCCCGCTCCGACCGACGGCTCGCCCGGTAGATCGTATGCGAGCGCGACGCCTGCCGGACCGGTGCCGTCGCCGCCGAGAGCGCGCCGTCGCCGCGGTCGGTGACCCGGCCGGCGGCGCGCCGGTGCCGTGGCGTACCGGCCGCCCACCGGCGCGGCGGCGGGGGGAGGGGCCCGCCGCCGCGCCTCGTGGTGGGGCCGCCGCTACGTGCGGTTCGCCGGCTGCCGGTAGGCCTTGCCGTCGATGGTGGTCGTCAGGGTGCCGGTCGCCTCGAAGATGTTGGTCAGGACGTCGATCGTCAGGTGGAACCCGTCCGGGCTGCTCTTCTTCGTGTTGGTCGTCGTGGTCCCGTCCTTCGCCCGGACGGTCTGGGTCAGGTCGGAGAACCAGTCGACCTTCGACGTCGTCAACGCCGGGACGGTCACCGTCACCTTCTCGGTGCCGTTGAGGGTGCTGACACCGTCGTTGGTGAAGTCGGTGTAGGCCACGGCGACGGTCTCGACCGCGACCTTGTCTGCGCTCTCGGTGACCTCGACCTTCGCCGAGCCGCCCCTGGCGCCGGTGACGGTGTAGGTGCCCGCCGGCACGTGCGGCCGGCTCGGGATCGCGCTGCCCGGGACGTACTTCACGCCCCACGGGACGTCGTCCGAGATCGGCGCCACCTTCGGCGCCGGCGCGGGCCCGCGGCTGGTCAGCTCGGCGATCATCATCCGGTACGTGCGGCCGCCCTGAGCGGTGGACGTCTCGCACGGCAGCGGGTTCTCGCCGCCGCAGGCGGGGGAGGTGGCCAACGCCTGCCAGTAGACGATGGCCGTGCCGTCGGGCGACCACCTCGGGTCGGCCATGCCGTTCCAGTTCGGGTCGTTCACGCTGCCCGGGCTGCCGTCACCCGCGGCGTTGATCCGCTGGCCCTGGTAGTCGCCGCGGTCGCCGTAGCGGTCGATGAGGATCGGCTGGAAGAACCGCCGCATCCCGTTGTTGCGGGTGGACGAGGTCGCGCTGGTGGTGACCATGTCGGTGATCGGCGGGACGTCCCGCATGGCCGCCAGGAACATCTGCCGGTCGGAGCCGCGGGTGTCCATCGCGACCGTCCAGTTGCCGTCGGGGGAGAGGTCGATCGGGTCGACGTACTCCGGGTTCGCGGTCAGGCGGCGTACCTTGCCCGTGGTCAGGTCGGCGGCGAAGACGTCGATGTTGGACGACTCCTCGGGATACCCGATGTAGGTGACCTCCTTCCCGTCGGCGCTGAAACCACGCAGCTCGCCGACGGACAGCGCGTCGCGGTCGTAGACCAGCGTGGCGGGGTCCGAGGCGTCGACGGACATCGGCTGGGTGTCGGCCGGGTCGAAAAGCCGGGTCACTTTGACGACGTCGTAGCGCGGCGCCAGCGGTGTGCCGGTGGTCGGGGCCGGGTCGAACTCCAGCCGCCCCAGGTAGGCGAACTGGCCGAACCGGCCGTTGCCGATCGTGAAGCTGCTGAACCCGAGGTGGACGTCATCCGGGTGGATGCGCAGCTCGCGCAGGCTCCCGCCCTTGCCGGAGCCGTCCGCGGTGTTCTCCCACCGGATCGGGTAGATGTGGGTCTCGGCCGGGGTGCACGCCTCGTCGGCGAGCGGATGCTCCCCGCAGTCGAGGATGTTGGTGCCGAACAGCACGCGCTTTCCGTCGCGGAAGGGCTGCGGGTAGTCCATCGCCTGGTTGGTGCTCACCGCGTTCGCCGCCGGCACACCGCAGGTGAGGCATTTCCACGCGTCACCGCCCGCGAAGGTCTTCCCGTCCGTCCGCACGATGATCAGCTGGCTGCCGCTGTAGACGCTCGCGGGATCGGGCGCGGCGGGCGCGCCGGCGAAGGTGACCCGGGCGGTGACGCTTTTCCCGTCCGGCAGATAGCCGCCGGACTGGAAGCCGCCGCGCCCGGCGAGACAGCCCGTGTGATGCGGGTTCACGGCTGCCGTGCAGGCGCCCGGATCATCGCTGGGCGCGACCGGTGGAAGCGGCAGTTCGCGCACGGAAATCGGCTCGGCCCTGGGCGGCGCGGGAATCCCGCCGGTCGCGTTCCCGGTGGCGGCCGGTTTTCCCGGCTCGTCCGGCTTCGAATCCGAACAGGCCGGAACGGCGAGCAGGATCGCGGCCAGCCCCAGTGGTAACCACCGCGACCATCGCCTTCGTGGTCCCGGTGATATGGACGTCGCTTTCGGCATCGGCGCGCTCCTTGGAGAAAACGCCCTGCGCACCCGGGGGAGTCACGGCGGGGACGGCCCACGGACTCCGATGTCGCCAACGCGAGTGGTACGGCCCCCGCCGTCCTCCAGCCGGTCTGGCAGGACTACTGGACGGAATCGGCGGAAACCTACCGAGCGCCGTGTTAGCTGGGCGTTAGCTCGCCGCTCGCCGCCTGGCCGGCCATGGCGAGGGCGGACGGCCGGGCGCTGGCAGCGGACGGGAGCCGGACGAGGGCTGTCACCTCGCCGGGGCCGCGGCTCCAGGTGATGGTCCCGCCGTGTGCCTGCAGGACCGCGTTGACGATGGACAGCCCCGTACCCGCCGGCCCGGGCACGGCAGCCGGCTCCCCAGCGGGGAGGGCAGCCGGCGTGCCTGCGCCGTCCAGGGCGGGTTCGGCGGCCTGGGTGCGCTCGGCGTCTTGGGCGGGCCCGGCGTCTTGGGCGGGCTCGGTGTCCTGGGTTGGCTCGGCGACCGAGTTGGCGATGCGAAGGCACACGACGGCGGAGTCGGGGCCGCCGGTGCCGGTGCCGGTGCTGAGGGCGGGGGCGGCCGCGTCGATGCCAGGGTCCGTGAACTGTTCTCCGTGCGCTGTGCCGACGCTGACCCGGACCCAGCCGTCGGGCCGGTTGTGCCGCGCGCTGTTGTCGAGCAGGTTGCGCACGAGGCTTTCCAGCAGCGCACGGTCGCATTCGACGTCCGCGCTGTGCAGGTCGACGTCCAGGCGCAGCCGGGAGAAGGCCGGCGCCTCCACGACCCGGCCCAGGACGTTGCCGACCAGCTCGTCGAGCGCGAACCGTGACGTCTCCAGCGCCTGCGGGTCGGTGCGGGAGAGCACGAGCAGCCGTGACACGAGCCGTTCGCCGCGGTCGACGGCGTCGGAGACGGCCCGCAGCCGGGCGGTGACGTCGGGGTCGGCCGTGTCGTCGAGCAGCATCGCGATCTCGGTCCTGCTGGTGGCCAGCGGTGTGCGCAGCTCATGGGCGACCTGGGAGGCGAACCGGCGTTGCGCGTCGAACGCGACCGCGAGCCGGTCGAGCATCGCGTCGAAGGTGTCGGCCAGCTCCTTGATCTCGTCGTTCGGGCCGGTGGCCGCCACCCTGTCCCCGAGGTCCGACGCGGATGCCGACCGGGCGCGGGCGGTCATCTTCCGGATCGGCCGCAGGATGCCGCCGGCCAGCGCCCAGGCCGCCCCCACCGCGCCGACGAGCACCACCAGCAGGCCCACGAACGACCAGCGCCGCGCGCTCGCGAGTGCCTCGTCGAGCGGGCGCTGCTGGATCGCGCGGCCCACGTCACCGACTGTCCGGCCATCCGGCAGGGGCTGTTCGTCGAACCGGGAGGCGAAAAGGTCCTCCGGATGCTGGCGAATGTATTCGACCACGGTGGGCCGCGAAATGTTCAGCTCCTCCAGCAGGGAACTGTTGAACGAGTACACCGACGGATACCTGACGTTTCTCAGCACGATCGTGTTGACCACCAACGTGAAGGATCCGGCGACGACCAGCGCGATCGAGATCATAACGGTGATACGGATTCTGAACGTCATGAGAGGTGGTACCCCGCTGCCGGAATGGTCATGACGACGGGCGGATCCCCGAGTTTGCGGCGCAGGGTCAGGACGGTGACGCGGACCGCGTTGCTGAACGCGTCGAGCCGGTCGTCCCACACGCTCTCCATCAGCTGCTCCGCGCTGAGCACGGCGCCGTCGGCGAGCATCAGCGTCTCGAGCAGTGCGAACTCGCGGTTTGTCAGCCGCAGGTCGCGGTCCCCGCGCAGAGCTGTTCGCCGGGCGGAGTCCAGGGTGATGTCCCGCCATCGCAGCACCGGTGGTGCGGCACGGTGGGCACGTCGGCCGAGTGCCCGGATCCGCGCCACCAGCTCCCGCATGTCGAACGGCTTCGGGAGATAGTCATCCGCCCCGAGCATGAGCCCCTCGACCCGCTCGGAGACGTCGTCCGACGCCGTCAGCATGAGAATGCGCGCCGGCCGCCGCTCACCCACGATCCGCTCGCAGACGGTGTCGCCGGGCAGACCGGGGAGGTTGCGGTCGAGAACCACGATCTCGTAGTCGACGAGCGCGATCCGGTCGAGCGCGCCCTCGCCGTCATGGACCACGTCGACGGCGAAACGCTCCCGGCGCAGGCCGCGCGCCACCGCGTCGGCCAGCGGCGCGTCGTCCTCCACGAGCAGTAACCGCATCGTCCCTCCCTGACCTGGCCTCCGTCCGCGTCGCCGTCCCGCGATGCTGCGGACGCTGCGATGGTGCCAGGGCCGACCGTGCCGGCGCCGATGGGCCGGGCCAGTTCGTGCGCCCATGACCGTGATGGGCGATCCTGCTCCGGTGCCCGGCGCGGCCAGGGGAGGCGATCCGACGGCTCTCCGTGGCCGGTGCCCCCCGACGGAGAGGTGCCCATGGACGACATCGAACAGATCAGGCAGCTCAAGGCCCGGTACTGCCGATTGCTCGACACCAAGAGCTGGGACGAGTTCCGCGCGCTGTTCACCGACGACGCGGTGCTGGACTCGACCGACTCCGGCGGTGACGTCATCACCGGTGCCGACGCGTTCCTGGAGTTCCTGCGGCCGGCGCTGTCCGAGAGTGTGACCGTGCACCACTGCCACACTCCGGAGATCGCGGTGACCGCGCCGTCCACGGCGACCGGCATCTGGGCGATGGAGGACCGCATCCGCTTCCCGGACGGCTCCGAGCTGATCGGCTTCGGGCACTACCACGAGACGTACGAGAAGGCCGACGGAGCCTGGCGGATCAGGTCGCAGAAGCTGACCCGCCTGCGGATGGACTTCACGAAGCCCTGACTCGCCGCGGACCGGGCAGTACCGCCGGGGCCCGGGTGACCCGGTGACGGGGCCGGGCCCGGTGGTCCGGTGGCCGCCGGCAGCGGGGTGCTCGGGCGGCGCTGCTGCCCGGGCGGCCGGGCATCCCGCCGAGGTAGGACTTTCGTCCGGTGCCAAGGTGTGAAAATCTGATGCTCTCAAGCTGAGAACCTGGTTTCTGCTGGCGGTGGCGCTGTGGTGCGGCCGCGGGGTCGGCCGGCGACGAGGCGCGACGGCGCTGCGACGAGGCAGCACCGCGACGACGAGGCACTGCGACGAGGAGGACGCGATGTTGACGCTCAAGGCCGCTGGCCTGCTCGATGTCGACACCGGGGAGATCATCCGGCCCGGGATCGTGAAGATCGAGGGCGAGCGGATCGTCGGCCTCGGCGGCAGGCCGGAGGGCGAGGTCCTGGACCTCGGTGACCTGACCCTGCTGCCCGGCTTGATGGACATGGAGCTCAACCTGCTGATGGGCGGGCCCGGTGAGCACCAGCTCACCAGCCAGACGCGGGACGACCCGCCGACCCGGATGATGCGGGCCACCCAGAACGCCCGCCGTACCCTGCGGGCCGGCTTCACCACGGTCCGCAACCTGGGCCTGTTCTGCAAGACCGGCGGCTACCTGCTCGACGTGGCGCTGAAGAACGCGATCGACGTCGGCTGGATCGACGGCCCGCGCATCGTCCCCGCCGGTCACGCCATCACGCCGACCGGCGGCCACCTCGACCCGACGATGTTCGGCAAGTTCGCGCCGCACATTCTGCAGCTGAGCGTCGAGGAGGGCCTGGCGAACGGGGTGGAGGAGATCCGCAAGGCCGTCCGCCACCAGATCAAGCACGGCGCCGAGGTCATCAAGATGTGCGGTTCCGGTGGGGCGATGTCCCACTCGGGACCATCCGGCGCACGGCACTACTCCGACGAGGAGGTGCGGGCGATCACCGACGAGGCGCACCGGCGTGGGCTGCGGGTCGCGGCGCACACCCACGGCTCGGTCGCCGTCCGCCAGATGGTCGAGTGCGGTGTCGACTGCATCGAGCACGCCTTCATGATCGACGATGACACGATCAACCTGCTGGTCAAGGAGGGCACCTGGGTCGTCGCGACGCAGGCGCTGATCGACGGCATGCCGGTGCTGCAGAGCGCGGAGCCGGAGATCCAGGCCAAGGCGGCGCTGATCTTCCCGAAGGCCAAGATCTCGATCCGCAACGCGATCGAGGCCGGGGTGAAGATCGCGGTCGGCAGTGACGCGCCGGCGATCCCGCACGGGAAGAACGCCCTGGAGCTGGTCGCGCTGGTCGACCGCGGGATGACCCCGCTGCAGGCGATCCAGGCGGCGACGATCGTGGGCGCGGACCTGATCGACGTCACCGACCGCGGGCGCCTGGCCGAGGGCCTGCTCGCGGACATCATCGGCGTGGCGGGCAACCCGCTGGAGGACATCAACGTGCTGCGCCGGGTGCCGTTCGTGATGAAGGGCGGCAAGCAGTTCATCTACTGACCCGCCACGGATAGCCCGCCGACCGGTCACCAGCCGCCCGCTGATCCGTCACGGACCGTCCGCTGACCCGCCAACGGGTCGCCACCCGCCGCGCGGCCGCCGCCGTCGACCTGCCCGAACCCGCCTGGACTAGGGTTCGTCGCGAACGGAGGAATCCGTGGCGGCGGGTGGACGAAGGCGGGATGCCAGATGCGGGTGGCGGTTTTCTCGGCCAAGGACTACGACCGCCGTTTCCTCGGCGCGGCCCGGCCGGCGGGCATCGACCTGGACTTTCTCGAACACCGCCTCACCGCGCGTACGGCCGGCCTCGCCCGGGGGTTCGACGCGGTCTGCGTGTTCGTCGAGGACGACGTCTCGGCCCCGGTGCTCGACGCGCTGGCCGCGGGCGGAATCCGGCTGGTCGTGCTGCGATCGGCCGGCTATGACAACGTGGACCTCGCCCATGCCGGGGTGGTCGGTGTCACCGTCGCGCGGGTTCCCGCCTACAGCCCGCACGCGGTGGCGGAACACGCGGTCGCGCTCATCCTGGCCCTGAACCGGCACCTGTGCCGGGCCTACAACCGGGTCCGGGAGTACAACTTCGCGCTGACCGGCCTGCTCGGCTTCGACCTGCACGGCCGCACCGTCGGCGTGGTCGGCACCGGCGAGATCGGCACGGTCTTCACCCGCATCATGACCGGCTTCGGGTGCCGCGTGCTCGCGCACGACATCCGGGTGAACCCGGTCTGCGCCGAGCTGGGAGCCGAGTACGTCGACCTCGACCGGCTGCTGGCCGACGCGGACATCATCTCGCTGCACTGCCCGCTCACCCAGGACACCCACCACTTCCTGGACTCCGCCGCGCTGGCGCGGACGAAACCGGGCGTGATGGTGATCAACACCAGCCGCGGCGGGCTGCTCGACACCGGCGCGGTCGTCGCGGCCCTCAAGAAGGGCCGGATCGGCGCACTCGGCATCGACGTCTACGAGGAGGAGAGCGCGCTGTTCTTCGAGGACCGCTCCGAGCACGGAGCGTTCGACGACGACGTGTTCGCGCGGCTGCTCACCTTTCCGAACGTGCTGGTGACCGGCCATCAGGGCTTCTTCACCGTGGACGCCCTCACCCGCATCGCCGAGGTGACGATGGCCAACCTCAGCGGTTTCGCCGCCGGTACCGGCCCCGTACACCCGGTGACCCTCGTCGGCTGACCCGAGCCGTCCCGTTCGGGAACGGTCCTTGGATCGGAGCGGTCCGGATCAGGGCGCCGTCCCAGACCGGGTGGCGGCCTCAACCCGGGTGGCGGTCCCCGCCGGGGAGGCGGCCCGGATCAGGGGCGGGCGAGGCTGGGAGCCAGCGCGAGCAGGCCGGCGGCGAGCCGCTCGTCGCCCTCGACCCGGGCGGTGACCGCGCTCGCGGGCCTGCGATCGCCGACGAGCAGGCAGAACTCGACGATCTCGACGGTCAGGGTGCCCGAGGCCGGGCGCGGATCGGCTGGTACCGCGCGCGGATCGGATCGGGCCTGGTGTACCTGTGCGCCGTCCGGCCCGAGTGACCAGGTGCCGCCGCCTCGCCCCGTCAACGTCACCGTGAGCGTCCCTTCCGGCGGGGGCACGGTCGCTGCGGCTGTCGCGGCTGCCCAGGGCACGGACAGCAGACGCAGGGCGAGATCGGCCATCGCGTGCAGGTCGTCCGCGCCGGGGTTCGGCACCGTGATTCCCGCGGCCGCGGCGATGTCCCGGGTGTGAATCCACGTCTCGAACGCGCGGGAGGTCAGATGATCGCCGGGCGCGGCCGTCCAGCCATCGACCGTCACGGTGAGGGGCGCCTGGCTCCGTTCGGCCCGTTCGGTGGCGGCGCAGAGCTGTTCCGCCTGCTCGTACCAGCGTTGCCGCACCTTCTCGACCGGCCAGTCCCGGGCGGCGTCCAGGACGATGCCGGTCCGGGTCAGGGCGTCCTCCCGCACGTCCTGCACGTAGTGCGCGTTTCCGTCCTCGGCATGTTCGTCCCTGCCGCCTGCGGCGTCGTGCGCCCCGGTGGGGGCGGGTCGGGCGCCTGGGGGGACGAGGGCGGCCAGCAGCAGGCCGTCGACGGCGTGGAGGTGCAGCACGAGCTCACGGACCGACCAGCCGGTCGCGGTGGGCAGGTGCCAGTGCTTCGCCTCGAGCTCGATCAGCAGCCGGTCCAGCGCGCCGACCCGGTTGCCATAGCAGGGGACGCCCGCGGCGCCGACCAGCCCCGGCCGGTGCCCCGGCTCTGTCGAGGCCGCTCCCGGCATACGCGCACCCGGCGCCGCCTGGCGGGCCCCGGGCGCGGCCGGGCGGACCGCGAGCGCTGCGGCGAGGATGGCGGCGAGCGAGCCAGGGCCGTCGGCCGGCGGGGCGAGGTGGCCCTCCGACGCGCCCGGCAGCCCCGGGGCCCGCGGTGCCGGGGCCTGCCGCGCCGGGGCCTGCCGCGCCCGGGTCTGCCGTGCCGGGGCCTGTGGGGCTCCCGGGAGGAGGGCCGCGGCGTCGGTGGAGCAGGCCGCGCAGCTGCCGAGGTGCTTCTCGACGGCGTCGGCCTCGGCCGGGGTGCAGCTGCCCAGCAGGTAGGCGCCCAACAGGTCGCCCACACAGGTGCCGGACGTCCGCGCGACCGGCGGTTCGATCGTCACGGTGCTACTCCCTGATGGGTAAGGGTACGGGCGAGGGTGGCGAGAGCGGCGCGCATCCGCGACTTCGCGGTCCCCTCGGGGATCGCGAGCTTGGTCGCGATGTCACGGTAGGTCAGCTCTGTGTAGTACGCCAGCTCCACGACCTCACGCTGTTTCGGTGGCAGCGCGGCCACGGCGGCCCGCACCGCGTCCGTGTCCTCGCGGGCGAGCAGGTCGTCATCGGGCGCGGCCTCGTCGACGTGCTGGACGAGGCCACGGGCGGCCCGTTCGGTGGTGCGCCGAGAGGACTCCCGGCGCACCCAGTCGACGGCCCGTCGGTGTGCCAGCACGGCGAGCCAGGTGCGCAGCCCACCCCGGTTCGGATCGAACCGGAGCGGATGCTGCCAGAAGGTGACCAGCACCTCCTGCAGGACGTCTCGGGCGGCGTCGGCGTCACCGGTGACCCGTACGGCGACGGCGAGCAGGTAGTGGGCATGCCGCTGGTGCACCTCGGCGAGCGCGGCCGGATCACCGGAGACCACCCGACCGTGCAGGTCGACGATGTCGTGGTCGGGGTGGCGAGTGGGCGTGGGCGCCGAGCCCCTGTGCGGCCGGTCGGCCGCCCTGTCCGGGCTGTGCACGATGGGCATGGTAGCGCACACACTCCGCATCATCCGGTCCCGCTCGCCCGATCTCGTCGCTCGCCGTACCCTCTGCTCACGCAATGACCTGGACGCCGGCGCGCAGGGCCACCGTCGCGCCGACGACGACGATCAGTGCGGCGCTCGCCACCGGAGCCCAGTACAGGCCCGCGGTAAGCCCCGGAGCCGCGGCGCGCACCCGGCGCAGCAGGGGGACGAGCGTGCGGTCGAGCAGGAAACCCGCCCCGATCAGGGTCAGCGCCATGCCCGCGCCGTAGGCGAGGACGAGCAGAAGCCCGAACCACGCCCGTCCCAGCGCGACCGCACCGAGCAGTACGACGATCGCCGACGGCGTCGGCACCATCCCGCCGGCGAATCCGGCGGCGAGCAGGCTCCGCAGCTGCGACCCGTCGGCCGCCGGATGTGGATGTGTATGCCAGCGCCCCCCGTGCCCGTGCCCGTGCCCGTGCCCGTGCGTGTGCGTGTGTCCGTGTCCGTGTCCGTTTGCGCCGCTGTGGCTGTGGCGATGGTGGGTGTGAGCGGGGGCCAGGGCCTGGTGGTCCAGGCCCGCTACCGACGGGCTGAGCAGCCCGGATGCGCCGGCGAGCCTCGATCGCAGCAGGCTCGCGCCGATCCCGGCTATCAGCAGGCCGCTCGCGACGCCGAGCCAGGGATATATCCGCTCCGGAGCGAAGCCACTCGACGCTGACAGCACGATCGCGAGGATCAGCACACCGCAGGTATGGGTGAGCGTCACCGCCGTCGCGGTGGCGGCCAGCTGCCGCCCGGTCACCGAGCCGCCGACGATCCGGGCCGCCATGACCGTCTTGCCATGCCCCGGGGCGAACGCATGGGCGGTGCCCAGCACGAATGCGGCGAGCAGGGCGAGCAGGGCCACCCCGACGGTGAGCGAATCCCGCCTGACCAGGCCGTCGACCCAGCCGGTGAGGCCGTCATCCCCGCCCTGTGCCCGCCGCGCCTGTTCGGCCGCACCGGTTCCGGGTGTGCCGGTTCCCGGTGCACCGGCGCCGGCCGCGGGGCCCGTCAGCGGGTCCGTTGCCGCGGGCCCGCCGGGACGCACGGTCAGGGTGGCGCTGGTGACGTCCGACGGCCCGCGCAGAGGATCGTCCGGGTATCGGGTGAGCAGATCGGTGGGCGAGCGGTCGGGCACGTCCGAGGCGAGCAGCGTCGTGCCGTCCCCGACGGCGACCGTCTCCCGCCAGCCGATCCGGTCGGTGTAGGCGGCCAGCCGGAACTGGACCTCGCCCACCGGACCACCGGTCGGGGCGGAGTACCGGCAGACCAGTCGCATCGTCGCGAGCCCGCCGGACCCGGGCGGGAACGTCACCGAGCCTCCGGCGCCGACGAGCGGGCTGACCTGGCTGTCGAGCACGAGCCTGGTCTGCCTGGACGTCCGGGCGCATTCGGCCTCCTGCCAGCGTGCGGGGCCCAGGGCGTCCACATCGGGCCGCAGCTGCGCGGTCGGGATCTCGGCGAAGTCGACGACCACGTCGACGTGAACCGTCTCGACGCCGACCCGCAGCACACTGGCGCTGTTGACCGTGAAGTTGCCCAGCGGATGCGCGGACGCGGCGCCGCTGCCCGCCAGTACCAGCGCGACCACAGCCGTGGCGAGGGCGGCCGCCCGGCGCGGCCAGGTCCAGGTCCAGGCCCAGGCCCAGGTCCGGGTCCGGGTCCGGGAGCGGTGACGGGGATGGGGACGGATCCAGGTCCGGGTCGGGGCCTCGGCGCGGGTCATCGGGTGCCGCCTTCGAGGGAGGTGAGCAGGGTGCGTGCCCGGGGCACATGCAGCGGCGAGAAATGCGGGTCGGTCTCCAACGCCGTGCGCAGGTCGCTGATCGCGGCGTCGGTCTGCCCGAGCGCCGCCCGCACGACGCCACGGTGGTAGAGGAACAGCGCCCGACGCAGGCCGAGTCCGAGTGCCGAGTCCGCGCTGGCCAGGGCCTCGTCGTCCCGCCCGAGCCGGTGCAGCACCCAGCCGCGGGCGTCGTCGACGAACACACCGGCCCGTCGCGGCTCCGTGCCAAGGCCCGTGTCGGGCGCGGTGCTGGGGGCCGGTGGCGCCAGCGCCGTCCACGCGGTGGCCGGCTCGCCGTGGTCGGCCTCGAACAGGGCCAGCTCGACGTCCACCTCGACGCCCTGGGCGCGCAGCAGCGCCGCGGTCGAGCGCACCAGGTCGTACTGGCGCCGCGCCTCGTCCATCCGGCCGGCCGCTTCGAGCAGCTCGCCGTGCTCGGCGACGATCCACGGCTGTGGGCTGCGGGTGGTGGCGACGCGGTAGTCGGCCAGCGCGGCCTCGATCTCACCGCGGGCGGCGGCGACCCGGGCACGGCCGACGAGAAGCTGCACCGACGACGGGTCCTGGACGAGCCCGCGCCGGTAGGCGTCGGCCGCGCCGTCGAGATCGCCGCGGTTGCGGGCCAGCTCTCCGAGGTGGAAGCAGGCGAACGCGGCGTCGGCCGGGGATGTCGCGTCGGCGATGACCCGCCGCAGCGTCTCGGCCGCGGGCTCCGGCTGCCCACGCAGCTCGTACGCGTAGGCGACCCGGGCCAGCGACGCCACATCGGGACGCAGATCGACCGCGGTCTGTGCCGCCGGCCAGGCCTCGGGGTAGCGCCCGAGCTCGACGAGGGCGTCGAACCGCACCCCGTGAGCTGTCGCGTTGAACGGATTGACGGCGATGGCGGCGTCCGCGGCGCGCAGCGCGCCGGGGAAGTCGTGACGCGCGGCGGCGAGCGCGGCCCGCCCGGCGAGCGCGGTGTCGTTGCCCTCGGGCCGCAGTGCCAGCGAGCGGGCGAAGGCGCTCTCGGCCCGCGGGTAGGACGTCGGGTCGCCGGTGCGTCGGGCCAGCTCGACGTAGGCGAGGCCGAGCTCGGCCCAGGCCGGCCAGTCGCCGGGCACCCGGCCCAGCCGGTCCTGCAGGCGTGCGACGGAAGCGTCCTGCGTACCTGTCACCGCTCGGGCTGTTCTGGATGCCCCGGCTGCTCGGTGATTCGGCGGTGCGGAGCCGGTGCCTTCGCCCGCCTGTGTGCCCGCCGTCCCGCCGATCGCGGTCAGGGCCCCCGCCGTCAGGACGACTGCCGTCAGGACAACCGCACAGACCACGCCGGTGAGCCTCAACGCCCTGCTCGGCCCCGCCCTTTTCGCAGCCCTTGTTCCGCGCCACCACCACATGGCCGTCCTCCCCGCGTCCGCGTCCGCCGTCCAGGCGCCAGGCGGTACAGCCAGGCGTCCAGCAGCGGTTCGGCGCCGTCAGGCCCGCGGACCGGTGCGGGCGGCGACCAAAAACGTCGGGTAGCCGACACGATCCGCGCGGTCTCCACCGCCGAACCACCGGCGTTGATCGGACCGGCGCTCAGGACCGGTCCCGCGATCCCCCAGGGGGAAGCATGAGCAGGCAGAAGGCTGCCCGCGCCGGCGCAGGTGTCCGCCATCCGCGGCGGGCGCGGCTGTTCCGGCGGCGCCGTGGCGTCGTCGGCGTGGCCGCGCTCGTCGTCGGCGCCACGGCCGCCGCGCTGGTGGTCCCACCGATCGCCGCCGAGGCGTCGAGCCATCGGGAGGCCCCGCTGATCAGCGGCGACCCGGCGGTCGACAACACCGACACCTACGCCTTCGTCAGCCCCGACGACCCGAACACGGTGACGCTCGTCGCCAACTGGCTGCCCTTCCAGGAACCGGCTGGCGGGCCGAACTTCTACCCGTTCTCCACCGATGCCCGGTACGACATCAACGTCGACAACAACGGTGACGCGAAGCCCGACATCACCTACCGCTGGACCTTCGCCAGCAGCTACCGCAACCAGAACACGTTCCTCTACAACACCGGACCGGTGACCTCCCTCGACGACCCGGACCTGAACTTCCGCCAGACCTACCGGCTGGAACGGATCAGCGGCGGGAAGTCCACGGTGGTCGCCGACAAGGTGCCGGTCGCGCCGTCGTATGTCGGCAACGCGTCGATGCCGGACTACCTCGCGCTGCGCACGGCGTCGCTCACCCCGCTACCGGGCGGCGGCAAGACGTTCGCCGGGCAGGCCGACGACCCGTTCTTCCTGGACCTGAGGGTGTTCGACCTGCTGTACGGGGGCAACCTCTCCGAGGTCGGCCAGGACAGCCTCGCCGGGTTCAACGTGAACTCGATCGTGCTGCAGGTGCCGAAGGCCGATCTCGCGCTCAGGGGCGACCCGGCGCGGAACCCGGTGATCGGAGTGTGGAGCAGCACCCAGCGGCGCAGCGCCTCGTTGTACGGGCCGACCGACGGCTCCGGCCAGCAGCTGGCCTTCGGTGGCTGGTCGCAGGTCTCGCGGCTCGGCGCGCCGCTGGTCAACGAGGTGGTCGTGCCGCTGGGGCAGAAGGACCGGTTCAACGCCTCCACCCCGGCCCGCGACGCCCAGTTCCTGAAGTTCGTCACCGACCCCGAGCTGCCGAAGCTCATCCAGGCGATCTACAAGATCCCCGCGCCACCGACGCCGCGCAACGATCTGGTCGCGGTCTTCCTGACCGGTGTCAGCAAGGACAACCTCGGTGTCGACCTGAACGCTCACGCGCTGAACGCCGATGCCGACCGGGCGACGATCGCACCGTCGGAACAGCTGCGGCTGAACATGTCCATCCCGCCGACCGCGACGCCGAACCGGCTTGGCGTCCTCGGCGGTGACACGGCGGGCTACCCGAACGGCCGCCGGCTCGGTGACGACGTCGTCGACATCTCGCTGCAGGCTGTGGAAGGCGCTCTGCTGCCGAAGCCGCCGGCCGCGGTCACCGGCCTCGGTGACGGTGTCGACGGGCCCGACGTGCGCTTCCGGGGCTGGTTCCCCTACGTCGGCCTGCCCACCTCGGGCTCGAGCTGACGGGCGGCGACGACATGCGCGCAATCCCGCGCGGCGGCCACCGCGGCGGCCACGCATCCTTACTCGCCGCCGTCCTCGCTCTCGGCGTCGTCGTCGCCGGAACGACCGCCTGCTCGGATGACGGCCCACCGCCGCTGCCCGAGGCCGGTGCGTTCGCCGCCGGCGTCTGCCGGGACCTGGCTCCGGACCTGATCGAGACGCTGCGGCTCACCCAGTCGGCGCCCGGCGCCGCGGACGGGATCGCGACGCTCGCCCGCGACCTCGTGCCGTCCCAGGAGAAGCTCTACAACCAGATCGGGGCCGCGGGGGAGTACGCCGGCGATCTGGAGCGGGTCACCACCGCGGTCGGTTTCCTTCGGCTGCGGGTGGACGCCGGAACCTACGAACCGGCCCTGCTCACGGAGGTGACGACGAGCACCCGGCAGCTGGTGGAGCGCTGTACCTGACCGGCGGTCACAGGCACTCGGCAGAGCCACTGGTCCCCCGTTTCGCCGCTGCGGCGGGACGGGGAACCAGTCGATCCCAGGCCCTGGGAACATCGGCCAGGGCGCCGGCGTGTTGTCGAGAAGCGGACAGAAGGCGCGCAAATCCGGCATCCATCCCGTGGTGGTCGCTAGGGTCGTCACTGTGAGTGGTCGGGGATCTCTTGGTCTGTCCAGCAGTATCGGTCTGTCCAGCAGGCTTGGTCTGTCCAGCAGGCTTGGCCTGGCGGTAGTCGCGTGTGTCGCCTTCGCGGGATGCTCCGGGGAATCCGACCGGGAAACCGCGCCGGACGCCCGCGCGACGGTGTCGAACGCGCCCGACGCGAGCGCGACCGGCGAGGCGGCGCCAACGCCGTCGCCGGCGCCGCAGGCTCTTCCGCCGTCACCACTGCCGACCACGGCCTACCCGCCGTTGCCCGGCTTCGGTACGGCGCACGATTTCGGCAGCGTGACGGCTGTCTCCGGCACCGACGCCGCCGGTGGTGCCACGCTGACTCTCGACCGGTTGGCCTACATCCACTGCACACCGCAGCCGAACCAGCTGGAGGAGTGCCTCGACGGTTACCGCGTCGAGCCGGTGGACGCGGGCCGGCGCCAGTACCCGGTGGCATCGACCGTCAAGGTCACCCTGGTCGTGCAACCCGAGATGTACCGGGACGGCACGCTCGCCGACCTGCGGGCGTTCGTCGCCGAACGGCCGTCCAACCTGATGCTCCTGCGCCTCGACGAGGCGGGCCGGGTCGTCGCCGTCGGCCAGCCCTGGGTGCCCTGACCTGGCCGAGGGCTGAGTACCCACCGGCGCTCAGCTGCGGAGCTCCCTGCTGGGACGGATCAGGTGGAAGCCGCTGACAGCTCCGTGCAGAACGAGCGACCACCTGGTGTCCCCGGCCGAGGACCACCGAAGGGACCACCACGTCAGCGAGGCGTGGGCGACGGAGAAGCCGAACGGCATGCGCACGGTCGGCGGGATGCCCAGGTGGAGCCGATGGGCCGCCTCCACCGTCTCGCCGTGCGCGATGACGAGGACACGCTGGCCCTCGTGCCGGGCGATCATCTCCTGCAGGCAACCGCCGGCCCGGGTGAGGAACTGGCTCCAGCTCTCCGACCCCGGGGCGAAGGGCTCCTCGGGCCGGTCGGAGGGATGGCCGCCGAACTCGGCGATGATGTCGGCCCACGGTCGGCCGTCCGCCTCGCCGTGATCGGGCCCCGTCAGCCGTGGCTCGATCCGCACCGGCAGCGTGAGCTCGTCGCTGACGGCCTGCGTGGTCTCCCTGACCCGCAACCGGGGTGATGCGTAGAGGGCGTCGATGGGGCGGTCGTCGTGCAGCGGCCGCAGGGCCCTGGCGAGGTCCGCCGCCTGGGTGCGGCCGCGCTGTGTCAGGCCGGTGCAGCCCAGGTCGCCGCCGGCGATCCAAGCGATGTTGCAGTGCGCCTCGCCGTGCCGCACCAGCAGCAAATCTGTGTCGGGCACGCATGTACTCCTGTGGGCTTCGGTGGCAGTACCAGTGAGTTTGACTCATGGCGGCCAGCCAGGTCCTGGGATTCGTGGGAATGATCCAGAGAAGCGCCGAGTCGTGATCGGGATAATCGGACCGATCGTGGCTCGTCGGGAGCGTGAAGCCGGAGGTCCGGTGTGGGGGAATTGTTGTGCAGGCCCACCGCGCATCTGGGTTGACATCGCGGCGGCGAGTCGTGGTGAATTTGTCGTCATTCCCGCCCGATTTCGACCTGGCGGATAGCTCGTGCCCACGGTGACCGATTTCTGTAAATGTCTGTCGAGACATCCTGTGCTGTTGGCCGTGGAAATCGTCTAAAGAAGTCGCGCGACATCGAATTCGATTGATGATTCGGGAAGTTGTTGGTGTCGACGGTGGCGGTGCGCGTTCGTGGGCCAGTCGGGGGGCGGATCATTCTTCTGGTCGGTGTGAGAATTCGAGGTTGGCCGCTGGAGGTCGGGTTGTCAAGGCGGTCGAAGTGGCGGTGGAACTCGTTGTGTCCTCCCTCTTCTGGTGCGGTCAACCCGCCTGATTCTGGGGCTAGCATCGCCGTTGTGATCGAACGTCCGTTCGATTGGGTGGAGCGTGATCAGAGCGGAGGTCAGTGCCATGGCTGCCAGCGCACCGTCGGCCGTACTCGACCCGACCAGCCTGTCCTCGGTGTCTGATGCGGGTGGGGAGGAGGAGATGCCGGCCGAGCATCAGGTGTTCGAGGGCTGGCTGAAGGAACGGTTGGACAGGTTGGGGGTGGCGGTGGCAGGGATCGCGGTGGCGCAGGCAGAGGCCATCCGGGTTCAGGCAGAGCTGGCTGCGGCCCGGCCGCCGGCGGGCTATGACCGGCTCGACCTGTTCGATTCGGCGGTGGCGGGTGAGGTAGCGGGGGTGATGCGGATCTCGACCGGGTCGGCGGAGTGGCATCTGGATTTCGCGGATCAGGTCTGCCGTCGCCTGCCTGCGGGGTTGGGGGCGCTGGCGGCGGGGGTGTTGGATCTGCCCCGCCTGAAGGCGTTGGAGCATGCGACCGCTGTGCTGGACGACGCCGATCTGGCTGGTCGGGTCGCGGAGCATGTACTCGCGAAGGGGCCGCGGGCGCATCGGGCGGCGTTCACGGCGGCGTGTCGCCGGGCGGTCATTCGGCTTGATCCCGAGGGCGCGGCGAAGCGGAGGGAGGAGCGGTGTCGAGAGCGGCGGGTGTGGGTGGCGCCGGAGGAGGACGGGATGGCGGTGCTGGGGGCGTTCCTGGCCGCGGAGGATGCGCTGGCGTGCCGGGCACGGATTGATGAGGTCGCCGACCGAAATCCTGCCGGGAAGGAGAAGGCGGATGGTCGGAGTCGGGATGAGATCCGCGCGGACACCCTCGTTGATCTGATCATGGGCCGTTGTGGGCAGCCGGGACCCGTCGGCGCGCTGGGCGCGGACGTGCAGGTGATCGTCCCGATCGGGACGCTGCTCGGGCTGGACGGGGAGCCGGGTGAGCTGGCCGGGTACGGCCCGATCCCGGCGGCGGTAGCGCGGGAGATCGCATTGCGGCCGGGGTCGACATGGCGGCGGATGCTGACGGATCCGCGGGGCCATCTGGTGGAGTTGGGGGAGCGGCGGTATCCGAGTCCGGCGCAGAGGCGTCATGCGCAGGCGCGGAATCCGTGTTGTGTGTTCCCTCATTGCACGAGGCGGGCGTGGCGTTGCGAGCTGGACCATACCCGGCCGTACGCATCCGGTGGGAAGACGCTGGTGGAGAATCTGGGCCCGCTCTGTAAGAGGCACCATCGAGTGCGTCATCACGGTCGGTGGCGGGTGACTCAGCCGCGGCCGGGCGTCTTCCGGTGGACGAGTCCGACCGGCCGGCGGTCCGAGGTGCGTCCACATTCATATCTCGACCGGGATTGCGCCACCGTCGATCGCGCTGATCGCGGTGAAAGCGACCGGTCGTGGTGAAGGGGACGATCGCCGGCCAGGGGTCGGGCCGATGAAAAGGGCGTCACTGCCGGGTGCGTGGATCCGGTATCGGCTACTGAGCAGAAACCTGCATGCCTTCCACGCTGACGTTGTTCATCGACTACCCGTCACAGTGGCGATGGCGTGTGGGCTGAGTCGCTGAACGGGATATGTTTTTGGCGTCGCGGAACCGTCATTGGGGTTCTGGGACCGTGCGTCAGGCGCCGCGCTTCTGACGGTCACACGGATCACCTGTGCGCCGAGTCGTTGTCGGTGGTCGGGTGAGAGCGGGTCGAGGCGATGATGCCGTCGTGGTCGCCGGGGCCGGCGATCGCCCGTAGGTCGCGCGGGCCGACCGGCTCCCCGCACTGTGAGCAGGTCAGGGCGGTGTGCATGATCTCCCCGCAGCCGGTGTGCCGCAGCTGCAGCGGAGGTCCGTCTGGTGCCGCGTACTGGTCGCCCCACTCCCGCATGGCGGTCAGGACGGGCCACAGCGCGCGGCCCTTGTCGGTCAGCCGGTAGTCGTACCGCACCGGATGGTCCTGGTAGGGCATCCGGGCCAGCACCCCTGCCTCGACGAGCCCCGCGAGGCGTTGGTTGAGCACGTTGCGGGAGATCCCGAGCCGCCGCTGGAACTCGTCGAAGCGGGTCACGCCGAGGAAGGCGTCCCGGACGATCAGCATCGTCCACCACTCGCCGATGACCTCGAGGCACTGCGCGACGGAGCAGTGCATGTCGGCGAAGCTCTTGCGCTCCATGTCCTCACGCTAGTGGGTTGCTTGATAGAACTGCAAACCCCTACGGTGAGTCCTATGACAGAACTCATGGTGGGGCGGCGGCGCGGCGCGTCGTCGGGCCGGATCGCTCCTCGCCGGGGCGCCGCGGCGTCCGGGCGCGAGGTGCTGCTGATCGTGTGCGCCGGCGTGGTGCTGGTGAACCTCGACCTGTTCGTGGTCAATGTGGCCCTGCCGCAGATCGCCCGCGACCTCGGCGAACGTGACCTCGGCACGCTGTCCTGGGTGCTGAACGGGTACGCCGTGGTCTACGCGGCGCTGTTGGTCTTCTTCGGCCGCCTCGCCGACCGGTACCGGCGCGACCTCGGTTTCCTGCTCGGCGTCGCGGTGTTCACGGTGGCCTCGGCCGCCTGCGCCGCGGCAACCAGCGTCGCGATGCTGATCGGTTTCCGGCTGCTGCAGGCCGTCGGCGCCGCGCTGGTCACCCCGACCTCGCTGGGCCTGGTGCTCGCGGCTCATTCCGCCGAGCGCCGCCAGGGCGCGGTCCGCGCCTGGACCGCTGTCGGCGGCATGGCGGCGGCGGTCGGCCCGGTGGTCGGCGGCCTGCTCGTCGCCGCGAGCTGGCGCTGGACGTTCCTGGTGAACATCCCGATCGGCGTCGCGGCCCTCGCGGTCGGCTACCGCAGGCTGCCGCATCTGGCCGGCCAGCCGACAGAACGCCCCGACGCGCTCGGCGTGCTGCTGGCGACGGGGGGAGTGGGGCTGCTGACCGCCGGGCTCGTGCGCGGCGGTGACTGGGGCTGGTCGTCGCCGCCGCTGCTCGCCACCCTGCTCGGCGGCGCGGTGCTGGTGGCGCTGTTCGCGGCGCACTGCGCGGCGAGTCGGAACCCGCTGGTCGCGCCGGCGCTGTTCACGAACCGAGCCTTCACCGGTGCATCGGCGGTGGCGGTCCTGTTCTCGGCGTCCTTCGCCGGGATGCTGCTGTCGATCGTGCTCTGGGTGCAGGGGTACTGGGGCTGGTCGGCGCTGCGCGCGGGCCTGGCGATCGCCCCGGGGCCGCTGATGGTCCCGCTGGTGTCCTTCGGTGTCGCCGGTGCCCTGATCGCGCGCTTCGGGCCGGCGGTCGTCATGGCTTCCGGCAGCGCCGTGTTCGGCGCAGGACTGGCCTGGTGGGCGCTGGCGATCACCGTTGAGCCGAACTACGTCTCCGGCATGCTCGGCGGCATGATCCTCACCGGGGTCGGTGTCGGCCTGACGCTGCCGACCCTGATGGCCGCCGCGGCCGCGTCGCTGCCGCCGCAGGCGTTCGCAACCGGGTCCGCCGTCGTCAACATGATCCGCCAGATCGGTTTCGTGCTGGGAGTGGCCGTCATCATCGCCGTGATCGGTGGGTCGTCCGCTGGCGCGGGCGTGCCGCTGGGTGTCTTCCGGAACGCGTGGTGGGTGGCCGCCGCGCTCGCCTTCGCCGGCATCGTTCCCACAGTCCTGCTGGCGCGCATTCGTCCGCGACCATAGCGCCACCATCCGCGCCAGTATTGACACTGCTGAGTGCCACATACGACACTCCTCGATGCCCATTGTGTCGGGTGTCACGGAAGGTGGCAGCGGGTGGTGTTGCCTCCGGCTCGGCCCGGGCGAGATCGCATCCGAGGGAGGCGCTGAGGCAATGTCCTTATATGATCTTGTGATCAAGGGTGGGACCGTCATCGACGGCCTGCAGACCCCGCGTTACCGGGCTGATGTCGCCATCAGGGGCGGCCAGGTCGTGCAGATCGGTCGGGTGAGCGCGTCGGACGGCGCCGAGGTCGTCGACGCGTCCGGCAAGGTCGTGGCGCCCGGGTTCGTCGACCTGCACACCCACTACGACAGCCAGGTCTTCTGGGACCCGTGGTGCACGATGTCCGGCTGGCACGGCGTGACGAGCGTCGTGATCGGCAACTGCGGCTTCGGGTTCGCGCCCTGCAAGCCGGCCGACCGCGAGCGGGCGATGCTGAGCCTGTCGCGCAACGAGGCCGTCCCGATGGAGACGATGCGGGTCGGGATGCCGTGGGACTGGGAGACGTTCCCCGAGTTCCTCGACAGCGTCGACCGCACGCCCAAGGGCGTGAACGTGATGTCGTTCGTGCCGCTTTCGCCGCTCTACGGCTACGTCGTCGGCCTGGACGAGGCCAAGTCCCGGACGGTGACCGACGATGAGCTGGCCCGGATGTGTGCGCTGCTCGTCCAGGCGATGGAGGCTGGCGCCTGCGGGCTGAGCGCCCAGATCCTCGGCGAGGTCGGCAACGTCCAGCTCGACTACGACGGCACCCCGATGGTCACCGACCTGATGAGCGAGCGGGAGGTGCGCGCGTTCTGCCGGGCGCTGGGCTCGCTGGGCCGCGGCGTCGCCCAGGTCACCTCCCCGCTGGAGACGGCGGCCTTCATGGCCCGCGAGAGCGGCCGGCCGATCATCTGGAACGCGCTGCTCGCCGACGGCGCCCTCAACCAGCACGGCGGCCAGATGATCACGCACCGGGACGCGCTGAAGCGGCTCGCCGAGCTCAACGAGGACGAGGGCGTACGCGTCTTCGCGCAGGCGTTGACCACCAACTTCGCCTCCGAGTTCACGTTCGAGGAGTACAACCTCGCCGACGCCATCCCCTGCTGGAAGGAGGCGCTGCTCGGCACGGTCGAGGAGAAGCGGGTCAAGCTGTCCGACCCGGCCCGGCGGGCGGCGATGAAGGAGGTCCACGAGCAGCGGGGCGGCCTCTTCGGCGCCGGCTACCCGCTCAACGACATCAAGGTGCACTGGATCTCCAGCGACGTCTCCCGCGCCCGCCACCTCAAGGACACCTACGAGGGCTACACCGTCGGCGAGATCGCCGCCCGGGAGGGCAAGCACCCCATCGACGCCATGCTCGACGTCGCCGTCGCCGGTGAGCTGCGGGTCGGGTTCGCGACGCCGCTGCTGGAGACGCCGCCCGAGTCCATGCGGGAGATCGCCAACGCGCCCGTCGCGCTGCCCGGCGTCAGCGACGGCGGCGCGCACACGAAGTTCGTCACCACAGCGCGCTACCCCAGCGAGCTGCTCGGCCTGTGGGTGCGCGAGCACGGGATCATGTCGCTGGAGCAGGCGCACTGGCGGCTGTCGGCCTACCCGGCCGCCGCCGCCGGGCTGAAGGGCCGGGGTTTCCTCGCCGAGGGGGCGCCGGCCGACGTGATCGTCTACGACCCGCAGACCGTGGACAGCCTGCCCGCCGAGAGGGTGTGGGACTACCCGGCCGGCGAATGGCGCCTCATCCAGAAGGCCGTCGGCTACGACCGGATCATCGTCAACGGAAGGACGACGTTCGTCGACGGTGAATGCACCGAGGAAACACCGGGCCGGCTGCTCCGCCACGGCACGGACTGAAAGCGGGATGACAGTCATGGCAGCTGGCACCGGCTCATCGGGTATAGACACGGTTTTCGACGCCGACAACCACTACTGGGAGTCGAGCGACGCCTTCACCCGCCACCGCGACCCGCGGTTCGCCGACCGTGGCCTACGTGTGGTCGAGGTCGACGGCACCCCACGCTATTTTCTCGGTGATCGCGCGCACCCCATCCTGCCCGGCCCGGGAGATGCGCATCCGCGACCGCGCCCGGGCGCGTTGTTCGACTACTTCAGCGGGCGTTCGGACAAGGGCTCGATCGGCCACGAGCTTTCCTGCGAGGTGCCCGCCGAGCATCCGGAGTGGTTCGACCGTGACGCCAGGCTGGCCTGTATGGACGCCCAGGGCGTCGAGGCGGTCTGGATGTTCCCGTCCCACGCCGTGTGCATCGAGGGGCCGATGCAGCCGGACATCGAGGGCGCGCTGGAGGTGCTTCGCGCCTTCAACCGCTGGGTCGACGACGACTGGGGCTTCGCATACAAGAACCGGATCTTCGGCGCGCCCTTCCTGTCGCTGTCCGATCCGGATGGCGCCGTCGCCGAGCTGGAATGGGCACTGGAACGCGGCGCGCGGGTGGTCAGCATTCGCAACGGCCCGGCCTTCACCCCGGACGGCACGATCTCGCCGGCGGATCCCGTCTTCGATCCGTTCTGGGCCCGGGTGCAGGAGGCGGGCATCGTCGTAGCGCCGCACCTCGGCTATGACGAGGGCTATCGCGAGGTGGAGATGGCCGTCGCGCGGGCCTGGGGCTACCGGGCCGCCGAGCGAACCGGGGACACCAACGCGCTCACCGTGAGCGAGCCGTTCGTGCAGATGCTGATGAAGCACCGCCTCGTGCACGACTTCGCCGCGGCACTGGTCACCCATGGGCTTTTCGAGCGCCATCCCGGGCTGCGCTTCGCCTTCATCGAAAGCGGCGGAATCTGGGTCGGCCCGCTGCTGCACGGGTTGGAACTGCTCGCCGCGCAGCACCCCGGAACGTTCCGCACCTCGCCGGTCGACCAGTTCATCGAGCACTGCTGGGTCGCTCCGTTCGTGGAGGACCGGGTCGAGGACCTGGCCGCCCACCTCCCGGTCGAACGGATCCTGTTCGGCTCGGACTGGCCGCATGCCGAGGGCCTGCGCGAGCCCAGGGACTTCCTCGCGGGACTGGCCGGGTTCTCTCCGCAGGCGCAGCGGCGAATCATGGTGGACAACGCCCGTGAGCTGACCTTGCCCTGAGCCTCCGTGAACGTCACCGGACGGTCGTCGCGTCGTGCACGACAGACGCGCCCGGGGCCGGTGTTCCCCGGATGCGCGGCGGCCCGCCGCCGCGCATCCGGGAGACCTACGCTGCTGGATGGGAACGAATCGCGTTCAGGACGGGTGGGATCGGTGAGGATAGAACCGGCGGACGATGCCATGTTCCGTGAACGCGACGCCTGGCGTTATGACCCGCCCTACGACTTCTATGACAGCGACGGACTGCCCGTGAAGAATCCGGAGCTGTTCTTCGCCGTGCGCGAGGAGCGGGGAGGTCTCGCCGGCTTCTACTTCTTCGAGCCGTGTGGCGACGCGTTGTTCTATGGGCTCGGCCTGCGGCCGGACCTCACCGGTCGCGGGCTTGGCGAGCGGTTCGTCCGCGCTGGGCTGGCGTTCGCCGAGCCCATCCACGGCCGGCGCCGCGTCGTGCTCCACGTCGCGGCCTTCAACGAACGCGCCGTCCGCGTGTACCGGCGCGCCGGTTTCGTCGAGACGGGTCGGCATTCCGAGGCCTTCGACGGTTACGGTCCCGTCGAGTTCGTCGACATGGAAAAGCCTGGCTGATCACCCACCGGGCTCGGGGCTGTGCCGGGCAGGGCTGTCGCAGGGCAGGGCTGTCGCCGGGCGGGGGTGACCCGCCCGGCGTGAACGGCCTGGGGTGAACGGCCGGGGTCCGTCGCATCCCTGGATTGCTCATGGGCAAAAAGTCAATATCGAACTCGATATTGACTTTGATGAAACCCGCTGTCACGATCGGTCTCCCAGGCGGCGGGGACGACGTTCGATGTCGCTGACCTGGACCTTCTGGAGATCCGAGGCCGGCCACGCGGCTGTGTCGACGCGGTGTCGATGCGTGGGCCGAGTGCATCCCGACGTCCCGACGTCCCGACCGACCCCGCGCATCCCGACCGACTGCGCGCAATTCGACCGACAGTGGAGTGGCGACCATGCAGCGAACCCAGCACTCGTCCGAACCGAGCCCGCGTCGGCGGCGCCGAAGCCGTGGGGTCCACGCACGGGGGGCTGTCGCGGCCCTGTCGGCCCTGACGCTGCTGCTGGTCGCCGGCTGCGGCGGCGGCGACAGCGACAAGCCCGCCGCTGCCGACGCCGCCGGCAGCGGCACCGCTGCCGCCGGCTTACTCGGGCCGGCGGATCCGGCCTCCGGCGCACCGGTGCGCATCGGGCTCATCTCCGATGGCAAGGGCCCCGTCTCCGACCTGTCCATCGAAGGCGACGTCGCAAACGCGACCGTGAAGTACCTCAACGAGCACCGCGGCGGGCTCGCCGGCCGGCCGATCGAGCTCGTCGAGTGCGACGCGCTGGCCGACCCGGCCAAGGGCACCGACTGCGCGAACCGGATGGTCGAGGAGGACGTCGCCGCCGTGCTGGTCGGCTCCTCGTCCGTCGCCGAGGCCATCTGGGAGCCCCTGCACGAGGCCCGCATGCCGGTGATGCTCGCCTACGCGGCCGGAGCACCGCTCAAGGACACCGAGTCGACGTTCGCGCTGACCGACACGTCCTACACGATCAACGCGCTCGTCCAGCTCGCGAAGAGCCAGGGCGTGAAGAAGGTGACGATCGTCGCCATCGACGTGCCGTCCACGATGGTCGTCCTGCGCGCGTCCGCACCGAAGTTCAATGCCGTGGGCATCGAGCTGGAGTCCGTCCCGGTCCCGCCGGGAACCGCGGACATGACACCTCAGATGCAGGGCGTCGCCGACGGCAAGCCCGGGCTCGTGCAGATCGTCGGGAACGACGCCTTCTGCATCGCGGCGCTGAACGGCCTGCGCGCGGTCGCCTACGACGGAGCCATCACCCCGATCTCCAACTGCATGTCCGACAAGACCCGTAAGGCCGTGCCGGGCGACTTCCTCGAGGGCGCGGTCGTCCCTGCGATGGCGCCGATCGGTGCCGACAACCCGTCCACCCAGCTGTACAACACGGTCGCGACGACCTACGGCAAGGGCATCGACACCGGACGCATCGCCGGGATGAACATGTTCATGGAGGTCGCCGCGTTCGAGGCCGCGGCCGACGGCGTCACCGGGGACATCACCGGCGATTCGATCATCAAGGCGATCCGGGCGATGCCGGAGACGGAGCTGCCCGCCGGCGGCGGCCTGAAGTTCCGGTGCAACAGCAAGGCCTTCCCGTCGCTGCCCGCGGTGTGCGTGCGCGGCTGGTTGACCACGACGCTGGATGGCTCGGGCCACGCCACCGAGTACAAGTCCGTCAACGCCACGCCGATCGAGAGCTGAGCCGACCCGCGCCCAGGACGCCGATCAGGAGATCGCCATGGATCATCTCGGTTCACTGCTGCTCGGGCTCGGTAACGGAGGGGTGTACGCGGCGCTCGCCCTGGCGCTGGTCCTCACCTATCGCAGCTCGGGGGTCATCAACTTCGCGACCGGGGCGGTGGCCTCCTACGTCGCCTACTCCTACGCGGCCCTGCGGGACGGGCAGCTGCTGGTGCTGCTCCCCGGCCTGCCGACCTACGCCGAACTGGGCGGGCCGCTGGGGCTTGCCCCGGCGCTGGTGATCGCGCTGCTCATCGGCGGGTTGCTGGGCGCGGTGCTCTACGTGCTGGTGTTCCGGCCGCTGCGGGAGGCACCGCCGCTGGCCCGGGCGGTGGCCTCGCTCGGCGTCCTGGTGGTCCTCCAGTCGCTGCTGGCGATCCGGGTCGGCACCGCGCCGGTGTCGGTGGGCAACATCTTCCCGTCCGAGCGGTGGGAGATCGGGTCGCTGCTGATCCTGTCCGACCGGCTGTACCTCGCGGTGACGGTGGTGGCGCTCGCCGTCGCCCTGTGGGCTGCCTTTCGCTTCACCCGGTTCGGCCTGCTGACCAGGGCCGCCGCCGAGTCGCAGACCGGTGCGTTCGTCAGCGGGGTGAAGCCGGACCAGCTGGCACTGTACAACTGGATGATCAGCGGTGTGGTCGCCGGAGCCGCCGGGATCCTGATCGCGCCGCTGAGCCCGCTGGCACCGAGCACGTACACCCTGTTCGTCGTGCCGGCACTGGCGGCGGCCGTGGTCGGCGGTTTCCAGAACCTGCTGCCCACGGTGGCCGCCGGGCTGGCGGTGGGAATGCTGCAGTCCGAGGCGACCAGTCTGGCCGGCGACCACTCCTGGCTGCCGAGGACCGGCTCCTCGGAGCTGGTGCCACTGATCGTGATCATGGTGGCGTTGCTGGCCACCGGCCGGGCGATGCCGATCCGCGGCGGGCTCGTCCGCCAGTCGCTCGGCCGGGCACCGCGGCCACGCTCGCTGACCATGCCCACCGTGGTCGGCACCGCGATCGCGGTGGTCGCGCTGCTGGCGACCGACGGCACCTGGCGGGCCGCGGTGATCGGCACCTTCATCGCCGCGATCATCGGCCTGTCACTGGTCGTGGTGACCGGCTACGCCGGGCAGGTCTCCCTCGCCCAGTTGGCGCTCGCCGGCGCCGCCGCGTTCACGCTGTCCGGGCTGACCCAGAGCTGGCATGTGCCGTTCCCGTTCGCGCCGCTGCTCGCGGCCCTGTTCGCGGCGGGGCTCGGCGTCGTCATCGGGCTGCCGGCGCTGCGGCTGCGCGGGCTGACCCTGGGCATCGTCACGCTCGCACTGGCCTACGCGATGGAGGCCGTCTGGTTCCGCAACACCGACATCGTCGACGCCGAGGGCGCCCGGGTCACCCAGCCGTCGCTGTTCGGCCTCGACCTCGGGATCGGCAGTGGGAAGGCCTTCCCCCGGATCGAGTTCGGCCTGCTGTGCCTGGCCGTGCTGGTGGCGGTCTGCTGGGGGGTGGCCAGGCTGCGGATGAGCGCGCTCGGCTCGGCCATGCTCGCCGTGCGCGCCAACGAGCGCTCCGCGGCGGGAATCGGCGTGAACGTGGTGCGGATCAAGGTGATCAGCTTCGCGCTGGCCTCCTTCATCGCCGGTCTCGGCGGCGCGCTGCTGGCCTACCGCCGCGGCGTCGTCACCTACGACTCGTTCACCGCGATCGGCGGCCTGACTCTGCTGGCCACCGCCTACCTGGCCGGTGTCACGTCGGTCTACGGCGGGATCACCGCGGGCATCACCGCCGGGACGGGCATCGTCTTCATCGCGTTCGACCGGTGGGTGCACGTCGGGGACTGGTTCTCCGTGCTGTCCGGGCTGGCCGTGATCGCCGTCCTCATCGGTCACCCCGAAGGCGTCGCCAGTGGCGGCCACGACCTCGCCGACCGTCTCGCCGAACGCCGCGCCCGGCGCCGCCCGGACGGCAGCCCGCCGACGGCTGTGACGCCGGGGACCGCGGGGACGCCGGCTGCGCCCGTGACATCCCCGGCGTCCGAGGAGACCCCATCGACGACCGCCGTGAAGCCGGAGACAACCGTGGAGCCGGAGACAGTGGTTCGCCGGGACACACGGCCGCTGCTCGTCGACGGCCTGACCGTCCGCTACGGCGGGATGACGGCGGTGTCGGACGTCTCGATGCGTGTCGAACCCGGGAAGATCGTCGGACTGATCGGCCCCAACGGCGCGGGCAAGACCAGCGTCATCGACGCCATCACCGGCTTCACCCGGGCCACCGGAACCGTCCGCCTGGGTGAGGCGCGCCTCGACACCGAGCCGACCCACCGCAGGATCCATCAGGGCCTCGGACGCACCTTCCAGTCCCTGGAACTCCACGACGACCTGACCGTCGCCGAGAACGTCAGCGCCGCCCTGTACGGCGTCCGCGGTGAACGGCGCCATCGCGCCCTGGCGGACGCGCTCGCCCTGGTCGGCCTCACGGACCGGGCGCAGCGCCCGGCCGGCGAGCTCAGCCACGGTGAACGACAGCTCGTGTCGATCGCCCGGGCCTGTGCGGCGCAGCCCGAGGTCCTGCTGCTCGACGAGCCGGCCGCCGGCCTCGACACGACCGAGTCGGCCTGGCTCGGCGCGAAGGTCCGCTCCATCGCCCGGACCGGTGTCGGCGTTCTCCTCGTCGACCACGACGTGGCCCTGGTGCTCGGCGTCTGCGACCACATCTACGTGCTCGACTTCGGGAAGGTCATCGCCGAGGGCGACCCGGCGGCGATCCGCGCCGACCGGGCCGTCGCCGACGCCTACCTCGGCACCGTCCACGACTCGGACGCACCGCATGCGCCGGACACAACCGTCGCGTCGACCACAGCCGGGCCAGCCGCGGCAGACGGGGCAGGCGGGCCTGCCGGGCCGGCGGAGGCCGAGGCCGCGGCGGTGGGGCGGTGACCACGATGCTCAGCTGTTCCGGGCTTGCCGGTGGCCGCGGCGCGACCACCGTGTTCCGCGACATCGACCTCACCGTGGACGCGGGCTCCGTGCTCGCCCTGCTCGGGCCGAACGGTGCCGGCAAGACGACGTTGCTGCTGACCCTTGCCGGCCTGCTGCCGGTCAAGGGCGGCACGGTCAGCCTCGACGGAAAGCCGCTGCGCGGTGGGCGGCCGAACGTCGCCAACGCGGCCGGTGTCGTGCTCGTCCCGGACAACCGATGCCTGTTCAACACGCTCACCGTCGAGGAGAACCTCCGCGTCGCGACACGCCGCGGCGGGCCCGAACCGAAGGCGATGCTGGAGATCTTCCCGGACCTCGAGAAACGCTGGAGCATCCCGGCGGGGGCGCTTTCCGGCGGCGAGCAGCAGATGCTGGCGCTGGCGCGGGCGCTGATCCAGCAGCCGAAGGTCCTGCTCGTGGACGAGCTCAGCATGGGTCTGGCGCCGCTGGTGGTCGCGGCCCTGTTCCGGACCGTCCGGCGGATCGCCGACGAGCACGGCTGCGCGGTGCTGCTCGTCGAGCAGCATGTCGACCTCGCGCTCGGCGTCGCGACCCAGGCGGCCGTCCTGCGCCGGGGCGAGGTCGTGCTCAGCGGCCCGGCGGCGGAACTGGCCGGGGACTCGGGGCGCCTCGAACAGGCCTACTTCGGGGCCCCCGAGCCGGCGCCCAGCCGGTGAGCGGGCCGGGCCGCCGGGGCGTTGTCAGGCTGAGCTGGTGATGAGGTTGCTGCGCTGACGACGAAGTGGAGAGCCGTCCGGGTGCGGGTCAGCCCGCGGACTGCGGACGGCTCTCCACCGTGCGCGCCAGAATGCCCAGGGTCGCGCGCAGCGCCGCCTCCGGAATGACCGGGAAGACGCCGGCTCCTCGGTAGGCGTCGTCGATCTGGCTCCAGTCGTAGTAGGAGGTCACCGCCGCCCCGATCTCGCTGGGCGCGAGCCGGTAGCCGTAGAGGTGGCGCAGCGGCGGGTCGATCAGCCCGCTGATCGTCCATTCGATCAGGGCGTCCCGTTCGAACCGGGTGATCGTCACCGTGACGTCGTACTTTCCGAGCGGATAGTCGTTGAGGGATTCCCGGTCCATGTGGACGACGAAGTGGTCGCCGACCCCCGCCACCGGGTCGCCCTCCGCCGACTGCAGCATGCCCGAGCTGTCGATCGCGACATGCCCCCGCGGATCGCACAGCACGGAGAAGACCTGCGCGGGTGATGCGGCGATCTGGCGCGTCACCTCGAAACGTTCGGTTTCCTCGCTCATTTTCTCCTCGTCACTCCTGGTCGATGCACAGCGGCCGGGCGCGGTCCGCCACCACGGATATACCGGGAATCCCGGCCACGCGCCGAACCGGTGTCTGGTTTCCTGTCACCTGCCGCATGGTCAGGCGGTGAGCCGGCGTCGAGCGGTGAGCCGGCGTCAGGCGGTGAGCTGGCGGAGCGTGGTGAGGATGGCCTCGTAGGCCAGCGCGCTCGCGGTCTGCCAGTCCCGCCGGGCGTCGGTGACGACAGCAGCCGTGAAATGCGAGCTGAGATGGGCGCTGACGGTCGTGACCAGCTTCGCGGGCGGATCCTGGCCGCCGCCGCTCGCCTGCCAGAGCGTCTGGGTGATCTCGCTGATCCGGGAGTGCCACTGGTGGAGCAGGTCGGCCTGCACGGCCGCGAGGTCCGGCGGCAGTTCGGACCGTGACGCCAGCTCCCAGTAGCCGGGGCCGATCGAGTCGTTCATCCGGTGGGCCGCCTCGCAGGTCGCTCGCAGCCAGTGCTCGGTGCCCCCCTCGTACGCGGGCAGCTCCCGCAGGTAGGCGTCCATCGCCGTGCGGAAGCCGCTGGCGATGAGCTTCTCGCGGGTGCCGAAGAGACGGAACAGGGTGCGGCGGCTGACGCCGGAGGCCTCGGCCAGCTGGTCCATCGTCGCGTCGAGACTGTTCTCGATGACGAAGCGCCGGGCAGCCGTGAGCACATGGTCAAGCGCGGCCTGCCGCTTGGCCTCGGCGAGCGGCCGTTCAGTCACGGTCATTCATCCACGCTAGCTCCCGACACTTATCGGTGCCATTGCTGGCACTGGTGAATGTCAAGATTTGTTGTGCCGTTTGGCCGTGTTGCCGGGCCGAGTGGGCACCGTCTCGCGGTCGGTCCCGTCGGCGGGGCCCGGTCGCCCACCGAAGGGTCGCTTGCGGGTGAGCAGTGGCGGGTGCGACGGTGGGCGGAGCAAGCGACTGTCGATCGGCCGCCTTTCACGGCCTGCGGGGGAATCGCCATGACATCGACTGCGCCCGCGGGGCCCGCTGACCCGGCGCCCGACGAGGCCGGCACCGGCACCGACGTCGGGCCGCGGCGCCACATCGTCGCAGAGCTCGGCATGCAGACGTCCGGTGAGGGCACGACGCGGCGCGGCCAGGCGGAGGTCAGGCCCGAGGTGTGCCTGCCGGGAACCTCGCTGCTGCGGACGTCCGTGCTCGCGACCTGGGCGGACGTCCTGGCCGGCTCGGTGGCCGCGCAGGCGAGGTACCCACGCATCTCGGTCACGCTGGAGCTGGAGGTGCAGGTCCGCCGCACGCCGCGGGTCGGTGACCGGGTGGAGGCCGTGGCCACCGCGATCAAGATCGGTCAGACCGTGACGGTGTGCGAGACCCGCTTCTTCGACGGTCGCACCGGGGAGCTGGCGGCGCTGTCGTACGCGTCGTTCGTCGTCTCGCCGAACCCGGCGCACGTCTTCCCGGCCGGATTCCCGAAACTGAGCCCGGCCAGCACCGTGCTGACCGAGCCGCTCGCCGACCGTGTCGGCCGCACGGTCACCAAGCCCGGTGAGATCGAGATGCCGCGCCGGCTGGACGGGCTGAACTCCTCGGGCGCGATCCAGGGCGGCCTGGTGGCCTTCGCAGCCGAGGAGGCGGTGCTGTCGCTGCTCGACGAGCCGGCCGACCTGTGCTCCCTGAACGTCCGCTACCTGCGCCCGATCTCCACCGGGCCGGCGCGTGCCACCGCCCGTCTCCACGGCGGTTTCGCCGACGTGGAGATCACCGACGCCGGGACGGGCAAGCTCACCACCCTCGTGACCGCCCGGCTCCCCACCCCGGACTGACTGACTCACCCCGGTGGCGATGTCCGCAGCCGTAGTTCGAGCCGGTCGATCAGGGGGTCTCGCGGTGGCCCCGCGAAGCGGGTGCCGAAGCCGCCGCTGATCCGCTCGAGGAGCGTACGAAGCCAGACGGTGTCCGCGTGCTCCGCGTGCTCCAGGCGCATCCGCCGCGCACGCAGGGGAACAATCCGCAGCCCTGCCAGGCTCGTGTCGCTCGTGTCGCTCGCGTCGACGTCGAAGGAGACGAAATAGGCCAGCCGCAGATCGTCCCGGTACTGCTCGTAACCCGTGATGCCCTCGTAGTCATTGACGAAGTCGCCGCAGCCGTAGAGGACGAGCCTGTCCCGGTACACCTCGACCGGACGCGGATGGTGCGACGAGTGCCCGTGCACGATGTCCACACCGCCGTCGATCAGTCGGTGCGCGAAGCCGATCTGCTCGTCGCTCACACCGTAGCCCCAGTTGGATCCCCAGTGGATGGACGCGACCACGAGGTCGGCGGGGTGCTTCACCCGCCGGACGCGGGCGGTGACCTCGGCCGCGGCGGCCTCCGAGAAGTCGGGGACGACGTCGACACCAGGCCGGGCCGCTGTCGCGGCCCACGTCGGCGGAACGCCACTGGAGGGCGTGCCGAGGGAGAAGACCACCACCCGCTGGCCCGCGCCGATCCCCACCGCGGCAGGGCGATGTGCCTCGTCGAGACGGACTCCGGCTCCCGCCACTGTCAGCCCGGTCGCGGACAGCGCGTCGAGGGTCTCGACGAGTCCCGCCCGGCCGAAGTCGAGCACATGGTTGTTCGCCAGTGCGCACACGTCAGGCCGGGCAGCGGCCAGGCAGGGCAGGTTCGCCGGGTTCATTCGATAGTGGACCAGCTTGCTCGGGTCCGCGTCGTCGCACCGGGTGATGCTCGTTTCGAGGTTCACCACCCGCACGTCGGGCCGGACCTCGTCGAACACGGACAGCGCCTCGCCCCAGGGCCAGCCGAAGCCGACCGGACGGGTGACCGGGCCGTTCGCCGCCTCCGCCATTCCCACGTAGGTGCGGGCATCACGGACCAACGGTTCCGAAAGGTGCGGGTCGCCCGGATGCGGCAGGATCTGGTCCACGCCGCGGCCGAGCATCACGTCGCCGCACAGAAACAACGTCACCCGCCGTCGTCGGCGGGTCTGCCGTGGAGACACGGCCAACACCTCACCTGGCCACATCGTCCGTGACCTTCGACCGAACGAATTTCAGTTTTCGGGATCAAGGCGCAAAAATGCGATGCCGGCCTGCCTTCTCCCGCGATTTCCACCCGGTCCGGCTGGGAAAGGAATCGCCCGTTCCCTCACGGTAGCCGTGCCGGGCCGCCGGTGCTCGCCCGCGGCCGGCCGGGCGATCCCTGGATGCGGTGACGGTCACGTGGTGGCCGGCCAGGCGGCTCCCCGGCCCGTGGCCTCGGCCGCGAGGATGCTTCCGCCAGCTCATCGGTAATCTTCCGTACGCGATTCGTTCCCGTGTTCTTCGGCTGGTGTCGGTGGCCCGGCCATGAATTCGGTGCGGTGCCGCCCGGGAAAGCGGATCGAGGCTCTCCGGCGGTGCTCCGACCTGCGGCATTCCAATATTCTCCCGCGCTTCATCATGGCGAAATGTTTTGCGTCTCCGGCGGCTGATGGTTGATCAGAGAATGGGTGCCGCACGCCTACCCGACCGCCTGACCCGTGCCGCGGTCGACCAGGAGGAGAAGTGTCGAGAAAGAGAAGGCGGCTGAGGATCACGTTTGTCCTCGGCTGCGCCGCCGCGCTGGTGGGCTTCCTCGGTGGTGTCGCGCTGGCGGCCCCACCGGCGGCGCTGCCTGCCAATGCCGATTCCTTCGAGCAGACCTTCCAGCCGGCCTATGACTACGACACCGACGGCTGCTACCCCACTCCCGCGATCGGTCCGACCGGAGTGCTCAACGGCGGGCTCAACCCGTCGGGTGCGCTCAACGGGCAGTGCCACGACACGAGTGACCTCGACAACACCAACGGCTATTCGCGGTACAAGTGCAACAACGGCTGGTGCGCGATCATCTACGGGCTCTACTTCGAGAAGGACCAGGCCACCGTAGGGGGCCACCGGCACGACTGGGAACACGTCGTCGTGTGGGTGCAGAACAACCAGGCGCAGTATGTCTCCACCTCGGCACACGGCAACTTCAACATCTACCCGAGCAGCCAGATCCGCTGGGAGGGCACACACCCGAAGATCGTCTACCACAAGGACGGTCTGAGCACGCACTGCTTCCGTCCCGCGAACTCGGGCGACGAGCCGCCGGAGAACGCCTACCACACCTGGCAGTATCCCGACCTGGTCGGCTGGAACGGCTACCCGGCCGGCATCCGTGACACCCTGTCCGGGGCCAACTGGGGCAGCGCCGTGTTCGGCCTGAAGGACGGCAACTTCAACAACCACCTCGCGTTGGCGAAGCCGGCAGGAATAGCCTTCGACCCCAACACCTGACCGTTTCGCGGCCCGAGGCGGGGCGGCCGGTAGCGTGGGCGCCGTGGCTGGCTACCGGATCATCCTTGCCTCGGGATCGCCGCGCCGTCGCGAGATCATGACGAGGATGGGGCTCGCCTTCACCGTCGTCACCAGCGGCGTGGACGAGACGGTCGAGAGCTACGACGATCCGCCCGACTTCGCCCTGCAACTCGCGCGCCGCAAGGCACTGGCAGTCGCAGCTACCGGGGCAGTCGCAGCTACCGGGGCAGCCGCGGGTATGGAGGCAGCCGCGGGGACGGCAGCGGGCTTCGCGCGGGACGCGCTGGTCATCGGCTGCGACACGATCGTCGAGCTCGACGGGAACATCCTCGGCAAGCCGACGGACGAGCAGGACGCCACGCGGATGCTACGAGCCCTGCGCGGCCGCACGCACCGGGTCATCACGGCCGTGGTGGTGGTGCACGATGAGTCCGGCACCGACCTGGGCCGGAGCACGACCACCGCGGTGACCATGCGCGACTTCGGCGACGACGAGCTTGCCGCCTACGTCGCCTCCGGCGAGCCGTTCGACAAGGCGGGCAGCTACGCGATCCAGGGCGCCGGCGGTGCGTTGGTGGCGCACTACGACGGTGCCTACGACAACGTCGTCGGCCTCCCCGCGGACGTCGTCGCCGCACTGCTGCGCGACGCCACCGCCGCCGCCTCGTCACACCGGCCCTCAGCTGGCTGAAGGCGGGCACCGGCGGCACCTTCTGAAGCGGCAGACCGGGGAACCATTCCGCCGGCTCTCCACGCCCCCGGGGAGAGCAGTGCTATTCCTGCGACTTCTTCGTGCCGCCGGTGCTTCTGGTGCTTCGCGTGCCTGTTGTGCCGGGTCCGGCGGGAGCGCGTTTACCGCCTGCGCGGCGGGTCTGGGCGGCGGGTTTGGCACCGGTGGCGGACGTCGTCGTGTGGGCCGACGTCGCGGAGCGCGGAGCCTTCGCGGCGGCGGCGGCTTTCGCGGCTGTGGATTCCTTCGCGGTGAGGGAGGCCGTCGCCGCGGCTGACGTGGCGGCGTCCGCCGCGGCGGTGGCCTCCTGCCCGCGCAGGGCGGGATCAAGGAGGAACGCGGCGGCAGCCGCCTGGCCGCGGTGAAGCAGCATCTGCCGCCCGGCCGCGCTGAGCCCGAAGTCGGTGATGCCGACGCCCGAGGTATCGATCTCCATCGTCCGGTAGCGCACCCCGAACCGATCCATGTGGGTCTGGTCGTGCCCGACGAGGGCGGTGGCGACGACGGCCTTCAGCAGATCCAGGGGCGCCGGGGTCGGGAGAATGCGCAACAGCGGCGAAAGGTCCCCGAGCCCTCCGGGCAGGTCGGGGAACAGGCTGACCCCGATGGTGGGCCAGCGGGCGGGCTGCCCGTCCGTCCGGTCGAAGATGTCGATGGGGAAGTTCGACAGCAAGCCGCCGTCCACGATCGTGGACGTAATGCCCTCCAGCGGATTGTGCAGGGTGCACGGTTCGAAGTAGAACGGGATCGACGCCGACATGCGCACGGCGTCGGCGACGAGCTGGGTGTCCGGGTCGAGCCCGAGGCGGGGGTAGTCCCACGGCAGGCGCAGCAGGCGGCCGTGGGTGACGTCGGTGGCCATCACCACCAGCCGGTAGCGGTGCTCGGCCGGCAGGTTCGGGTCGGCGCCGGAATCGCGTCGGCGCAACTGGCCGAACGTGGTCACCCCGAGCCGGTCGAGCTCCTGGTACATCCAGCCGTGCAGGTAGTCGCCCTGGTAGGCCCCGCTGCGAGTGGCGAGGCCCAGGCTCTCGCTGATGCCCGGCAGCCAGGGCGGCATCCGGTCGGGGACCCGGGCGAGGTCCAGCCGGTCGATGGCGGACCGCAGGCCCGCGCTGTCCGCCCCGGCGGCGACGAGTGCGGCCCCCACGGCACCGACGGAGGTACCGGCCGCCCGTTCGAACGTGTAGCCGGCTTCGAGCAGGTGCATCACCGCCCCGGCCGTCGCCAGGCCTTTCACCCCGCCGCCCTCAAGGACGAGATCGGCTCGGAGCGCCGCCTGCGAGGGCGACGACGACCGCGATGCACTGGGCACGTCCGGCCAGCCTCCCTCGAGTCGCTCCCGCCGGGCGGCGGGGCGACGGCCGCGGCTGGCCGGCCGGCCGGTGCCGTCCGGGGGCGTTCGGCGGCAGCCCGGACGGCTGCCGTTTCCCGCTCCCGCGGACGATGTCGCCCCCGGGCTCCCGAGGCAAGGCGCGGCCCGTTCCCGCGTTTGCGCCACGCACCCGCGCAACGGTGTGCGGCGCGGACGGAACCCGGCGAGAACGGGCCGGCGGGACGAATGCCCGGCGCGTCAGTTGACGCTGAGCAGGTCCACCACGAAGACGAGGGTCTCGTTGGGCTTGATCTGGCCGCCGGCGCCCCGGGCGCCGTAACCGAGGTGCGGGGGAATGACGAGCTGGCGGCGGCCGCCGACCTTCATTCCCTGCACGCCCTGATCCCAGCCGGAGATCACCTGGCCGGCACCGAGCCGGAAGCGGAAGGGCTGACCGCGGTTGTACGAGGCGTCGAACTCCTCACCCGAGCTGTGCGCGACGCCGACGTAGTGGACGGAGACCGTCTGCCCCGCGGTGGCCTCGGCGCCGGTGCCCTCGGTGATGTCCTGGACGACCAGGTCGGTCGGCGGGGTCGGGTCGACGAAATCGATTTCGGGCTTCTCCATAAGCCCCACCCTAGTGAGCGACCCGACGTGCACCCGCGACCGAGGTCGGCGGTGCGGTCGGCGCGGCCCGCGACGTGGTCGGTGCGGTCGGTGCGGCGGGCGGGAGGCCGAGCACGTGCCGCAGATGCGGGGCGGTGAGATCCCCGACGGTGAGGTGGGAGGCCAGGACGAGCTGCGGGCGCCCGGGCACGCCGATGACGAACATGCCGGCGGCGCGGGCGGCGTCGACCCCGGGAGGCGAGTCCTCGATGGCGATGCTGCGTGCCGGCGGGGCGCCGAGCGCGGCGCAGGCCCGCAGATAGATGTCGGGATGGGGCTTGGGCTGGTCGGTGTCCTCCCCGCCGAGGACGGCGGAGAAGGCGTCAGTCAGGCCGGCGCCGGCCAGATGCTGGTGGACGAGGTCGCGGGGGGCACTGGAGGCGACGGCCAGCGGGTAGCCGAGCGCGGCGAGCTCGCGAACCAGGTGGACGGCACCCAGACGGGCGGGCGCGCCGGCGGCGAGCTCGGCGGTGACGAGGTCGAGGATGTCGCCGATCAGCCTGCTGCCGTGGTGGTCAGGGAAACCGAGCGCGGCGGTGAGGACGCGGCCGACTACGGACAGCGGCTGGCCGATGAGCGTGTCGTGATGGTCGGGGGTGAAGACGCGGTCATGGTGGCCGAACAGGGTGGTATAGGCCCGGTGCCAGCAGATCTCGCTGTCGACCAGGGTTCCGTCGCAGTCGAACACGACGGCGGACGGCGGCTGCGTCGGTGGCGTCAACGCGCTCTCCTCCATGCCGGTTGGTGCTGGGCCGGTGGGTGCTGGCCGGACGGACGCCGCGGGCGCCGTCCCCGCGGACCGTAGCCGGAGGGTCCGACATTCCCGGGAAACCGGCAAGGCCGCCGACGGGTGCGCCGCGCCGTGGCACGTCGCCGGATCGGCGTCCCGGTTCAGGGCACCGACCAGAGCCGGGTGGTGCGGTCGATGCCCGCGCTGGCGAGCGTGTGGCCGCCGGGAGCGAACCGCACCGACAGCACCCAGCCGTTGTGGCCGGTCAGCGGATGGCCCAGCGGCTTCGGGTGGGCTGGGTCGGAGACGTCCCACAGTCGGATCGCCGCGTCGAAGCCTCCGGTGGCCAGGGTCCGGCCGTCGGGGGAGTAGGCGAGGGACCAGATCCGGTTGGCGTGCCCGCGCAGCGGACCGGCGAGCAGGCGCGGCCGCGCGGCGTCGTCGAGGTTCCACAGCTGGACGGAGCCGTCGGCCTCGCCGACGGCGAGCACCCGGCTGGCCGCGGCGGGTGGCCGGCCGTCGGCGGTGCGCGCCGGGCCGTCGGTGGTGGGCGCGGGCCTGCGCGGAGCGAACGCCACGGCGTAGGCGGGTGTGGGCGTCGCGGGCCCCGGCGGCAGCCTGCGCGGCGCGTGCCGGTCGGAGACATCCCAGAGCAGGATCGTGTCGCCGTTGCCGCCACCGGCCAGGATCCGGTCGTCGGGGGAGAAGGCCACCGAGGTGACATACGTGGTGTCACCGGAGAGCTGGGCGGTCTGGCGTGGGGCGCCGCTGCCCGACAGGTCCCACAGCCGGATCGTCCGGTCGTCGCTGCCGGTGGCGAGGGTGCGCCCGTCGGTGGAGAACACCACCGACCAGACGGGTTTCGTGTGCCCGGCGAGCGCCTGCCCCGCCGATGCCGGCTTCCTGCGGTCGGTGACGTCCCAGAGCCACACGTCGCCCTGCCAGTCGCCGCCCGCGAGGGTCCGCCCGTCGGGGGAGAAGGCGACCGTGGTGACACCCGCCTGTGGCCCGGTCAGTTCCAGCGCGAGGCGCCGGGGCGACGCCCGGTCGGTGACGTCCCACAGCGCCACCTCGCCGTCCCGGTTGCTGGTGGCCATCAGCTGCCCGTCCGCGGAGAACACCGCGGACAACGCCCAGTCGCCGCCCGCGGTCAGCGGACGCCCGAGCTGCTGTGCGGCAGGCCCGGCCACCGCTGCTTCCTGGTCGGGCAGGGCCGTCACCACCACGGCCGCGCAGGCTGTGCCGAGAAACAGCAGGACGGCCGCGAGCGCGGCACCACGTCGCCGACGCCGCGGGCCCGGCCCGAGCCCCAGCACCGTCCGCAGGCTCCGGCGACCGCGGCCCGCCGGGGGAGCGGACGCCCCAGGCATGGCCGCCCCGTGCGCGGGTGCCTCGTGCGCAGGCGGCTCGTGGGCAGGCGGCTCAGGCGCAGGCGGCTCGGGTGGAGCGTCGGGCCCGGACGGATTCCCGGCGGGCCGCTCCGGGGCGCTCGCGGGCTTGCCGTCATCCAGGGGAGCGCCGGCCGGCTCGGTGCGTGAAGGAGGCGCTTTGGCGCCTTCCCAGAGCCGGAACAGCCGAGCGATCTCCTCGTTGTCCGCACCGCACAACCGTGCGATGCGTTCCAGCGTTCCGAACTCCACCGGAATCGTCCGGCCGGTGCAGTAGCGGTGCACGGTGGACTTGCTCGCGTTGACCCTCCGGCCGATCCATTCGTAGTTGTGGCCGCTGCGCTGCTTCAGCTCCGACAGGAGTGCGCCCAGCTCCTCGGAGTGTTTTGCCATCCGGACTGGCCTCCCAGCAAATGCGCACGGTGTCGAACGGTGGACATCCTGTTACCGTCGGGTCGCGTCAGTGACGGACCACGTCCCACACCGCCAAGATTACCGCAGGTCAGCACGGGTCGGCCGTCCCATCCCGCGACTCCTCCCCGAACGCGTTGTCAGGTGCGCCGCGCGGCTGACAGAATTTCGGGCGGGCACCGGTGGCCAGCACATCCGAGGGTGTCCCGAAGGAATTCCAGAACGTGTGATGTGAAGTGTGGGAAATCCACCTCGGCCCGCGGAGGAATTGGCGCGAGGGAATTTGGTACCGGCCGGCGCGAAGAAGTCGAGAAAGAATACCGTGAAACGGCTCGCGCCAGGCACCGGCCATGCGGAGCCACGGCCGTGGCCACCCGGCCGGACGGCCGGCGCACGCCCGGCCCGACCGTCCGGCCGGGCACACCCGCGCCCGGGTGCCGGGTGCCCCAGGCCTGTGGTCATGCCATCGGGGGGTGGCATGACCGCGGACCCGGGGCACCCGGACCGTCGCCTCGTGGGAGCCCGAACTGTCGGCGGTGCCTCCTATCGTGGCGGGCATGGTCGACGAGGTGGCACGGGCGGAGGTGCTGGCGTTCCGGGCGCACGCCCAGCAGCTGGATGGCGCGGCGATCGCGCCGGGCGGCGCGGCCGTGCTCGACTTCGGCGTTCAGGACACCGGGCCCGACGGTGGGCGGTGGGCGCTGGCGATCCGAGGCGCCGGGGCCACCGCCGGCCCCGTCCCCGGCCCCGGTGGCGGTGGCGGTGAGCTGGCGACGGTGTGGACGCTGCGCGGCGCGCCGCATCTCCACCGTCGAGAGGATCTGCCCACCGTGGCCGCGGCCACCGCGCCGTACTCGGAGGCCGACGCCGCGAAACGGATCTTCGATGCGGCGCGGCCGCTGCGCGCCGCCGGCATCAGTCCACTCGCCGCGTTGGACTCCGTCGCGGCGGCGATGCGCGGGCTGGTCACCGGTCCGATGGCCAAAGGCGAGGTGTCGGCTCGGCTGGCTGAGCTGATGGGCCCGCCGTACCTGCGCTTCTGCCGGCCCTGTCAGGCCACCCACCTGTACGAGCAGCCGTTCCGGCTCGCGGCGCTGCGCGCGGGCCTGGAGCTGGTGCCCGGTACCTCGCCGCCGGTGCTGCGGCCGATCCCCGGGCTCACCCCGGCTGCAACGGTGCCCGCGCGGTTCGACGTGATCCGGGGCTATCTGCGTTTTCTGGGCCCGGCGGCACCGAAGCAGGTGGCGGAGTTCCTCGACGCTCCGGTGAAGGAGATCCGAGCCCGCTGGCCCGCCGACGCCGTCGAGGTGTGCGTCGAGGGCGAGGCTCGGTGGATCCTCGCCGAGGACAGGGATCGCCTGGGGCACGGTGCTGTCACCGCGACCCGGCTGCTGGGGCCCTATGACCTCTTCCTGCAGGCTCGGGACAGGGCGTTGCTCGTCGGCGACCAGGCACGGGCGAAGGCCCTGTGGCCGGTGCTCGGCCGGCCCGGCGCCGTGCTCGTCGGCGGAGAGGTCGCCGGCCTGTGGCGCCCGCGGCAGACCGCCGGGAAGCTGCGGCTGAACCTGACGATGTGGCGCCCGCTCACCCAGGCCCTGCGCGCCTCGATCGACGCTCAGGCCGAGCGGCTCGCCGCCTTCCGGCAGGTGCGGCTCGTCGGCGTGGAGGCCGTGGACTGATCAGCCGTCGTGCCCACTGATCAGCCGTCGTGCCCTGCGTGCTCGTCGCCCTCGGCGGTGATCAGGTCCTCCAGGGCGCGCATGGACGTCTGGAAGGAGCGGCGCAGGCCGGGCTGTTGCAGGCGGTCGATGAGCCGGCCGATCGGGCCGAGGCCAGGTCGGTAGCGCACCGTGTAGGTCAGCCTGGTGCCCAGGCCGTCGCCGACCGGGACGGGTTCGACGTCGAACACGTTGGTCATGTCGTGCATCGGCGCGAAACCGGTGCCGGTGTCGACCCTCCGCCGGGGTGGGTCGAGCTCGCGGACCGTCCAGGTCGATCGGGTCGTCAGCGGGCCGACAGTGCGGTTGCGTTCGGAGTAGGTGCGCCCGACCGTCGCCTCGCCATGGTGGTCGGTGACCTCCAGAACTCCGGCGACCCATTCCGCGTACCGGCCGGTGGCGCTGAGGACCTCCCAGACCCGCTCCGCCGGAACCGCGAGCACGGCCGTCTCGCTGACCTCACTGACCTCGCTCGCCTCACTCATCTCGTTGCTCCTCGCGGTTGCTGGGCGGTTGGCGGTGTCGCACGTGATCCCGGTCAGTCCGTGGCGGCGAGGATCGCCTGGGCGGTGTCCCGGCCCGAGCGCACCGCGCCGTCCATGTAGCCGTTCCAGTAGTCGGCGTGTTCGGCGCCGGCGAAGTGGACCCGGCCGAACGGCCGGTCCCGCCAGGGCCCGAACGCGGTCAGCACTCCCGGGGCGGCGACCGCGGTGGGGCCGCCGAGGGTCCACGGCTCGGCCGTCCAGTCCTGCTCGAAGTAGGACCGGGGCCGCAGCGCCCGCCGGCCGACGACCTGCGCGAACGCGCGCAGCACGGCGCCGCGGCGCTCACGGGCCGGCCGGTGCGCCCACGCCCGCCACTGCGGGCCGCCGAGAAACCCCATCAGCACCCCCGGGCCGCCGCCCTCGCCGGGCGGGGAGTTGTCGAACATCGAGCAGACCGTCGACCCGGCGCGGAACACCCCCTGGCCGCTGAGCCCGTCGGCCCGCCAGAACGGCTCGTCGTACACGGCCTCGCACTTCGCCAGCGCTCCGAAGGACAGCCGTTGGAACAGGGCGTCCTGCTGCGGTGGCAGCCGCGGGGACCAGGCGAGCCGCGAGGCGAGCACCGGCGGGGTCGCGACCACGGCGTGCCGAGCCGTCCACGTGCCGCGCTCCGAGCGCACGGTGACCGACCGGTCGCCCTGCTCGATGCCACGTACCGGTGTGCCGAGCCGCACCCGCCCGTCGAGCCGTTCGGCCAGGCGCAGCGCCAGCAGCTGGGAGCCGCCGTGGAAGCGCAGCTCCTGGGCGCCGCCCGCCCCGGCGATGCCCCGGTCGATAGTGCCGGGGTTGCGCTCGTCGCCCATGCCGGCGATGTAGTGGAGGCTGAACAGCAGCGACGCCTCGGCCGCCGTCCCGCCGTAGGCCGAGCCGAGGAAGACGTCGACCAGCTCCAGCCCGCCGGTGCCGGCCGTGACCCGCCGCAGCCAGGTCGCGAAGGTCATCGCGTCGAAGCGCCGGGCGCGGCGGGCCGTCCACGGCGCGTCGATCGGCACCGTGCGGGCCAGCTGGTTCATCCGGGCCATCGCGAGCCCGAGGCCGGGCAGCGCCAGCGGGTCCGGCGGGATGTCGCCGCCGAACCGGCGAGCCCGGCCACGGTGGACGTACACGCTGGCCCCGTGGGCGTAGGCGGGGAATGTCGCGACGCCGAGATCGGCGGCCAGGCCCAGCACCTGGTTCTGGGTGGGCCCGACGAACTGCCCGCCGGCCTCGACGACCTGCCCGTCGCCGAGATCGTGGTTGAGCAGGCGCCCGCCGACCCGGTCACGGGCCTCCAGCACGACGACGTCGCGGCCCGCGGCCCTCAGCGCGTCCGCCGCCGTCAGCCCGGCGAGGCCGGCGCCGATCACGGCGACGTCGACCCTTCTCGGCAGGCTGACCGCAGGCCCGCCCACGACAGTCCCGGCGGTTGTATCGCTGCTCATGGCCGCACCGCGTCCACACCGCCCGGGAGCGCCGCACCGTCGGGGAGCGCCACGGTGGCGGCGGTCGCGGCGAACTCCTCGACGGTGCGCAGGTCGAACTCACCGTGGTCGGTGCCGAGACCGCCCGCGGTGAACGCCGCGCTCGCGCAGCCGAACACGGCGGCCTCCCGCGGCGCCCGGCCGAGCGCGAGCGCGCGCAGGAAGCCGGCGGAGAACGAGTCGCCGCAGCCGGACGTGTCGACGACGTCGACCGCGAACGCGGGGACGCGGTGCACCTCGTCGGCGGTGACGACGACGGCTCCGGCGGCACCCGCGGTGGCCGCCACGCAGCCCACGCCGCGGGCGAGCAGCGCCCGGCAGGCGGCGACGAGATCGGGCTCGCCGGTCCAGCCGAGGACCTGCTCGTCGTTGGGCAGCAGGTAGTCGACGTGCCCAAGAGCGCCCGCGATCCAGTCGAGCATGCCGGGGTCGGCGGGAGCCAGCGAGTCCAGCGAGGTCGTCACGCCGTGCTCGCGGGCGAAGGCGAGGATCCGGCCGGCGGCCTCCCCACCCATGAACTCCGGCCCGCCCAGATGCAGGTGGGTGGCGGCGGCGATGGCGTCCCACGGCGCGTCGTCCGGGCCGTACGTGCCGTTGGCGCCGATCACATGGAACGCCGGCCGCGATCCGTCAGGGCGGATCGGCAGCACGCTGGCGGACGTCTGCGCCCCGTCGCGCCGCACGATCAGTGACGTGTCCACCCCGGCGCGGCCCAGCAGTGCGAGCAACTGGTCCCCGATCGGGTCGGTGCCGACGGCGCCGGCGCTGCGCACCCGCGCGCCCAGCCGGGCGAGCACCAGCGCGGTGCCCCCGGCGGGGCCGGCGGCGGACACCCTGATCTGGTCGACCAGCAGCCCGTCCTGCCCGGCGGGAATGCCGTCGACCGGGCGCACGAGCGTGTCGAGCACATGCGCGCCGAGCGCCACGACGTTCATCTCGCGCGGTGCGTCCAGCTCGGATGTCGCGGTCATCGTGGTGGACGCTCCTCGGCTGCGGTGGGATGTGCTGCGGTGGGATGTGCGGATCGGGTGGTGTCTGCGGATCGGGTGGTGTCTGGGGATCGGGTGGTGCCGTAGCCGCGCTGCGTCGCGGCGTTGATCACCGCCAGCTGCGCGTCGGTGTCCAGGGCCTTCGGGGTGCCGATCGCCGCGGCGCGCCAGTACAGCTCGCAGGCCCATTCGAGCAGCTCGGTCTGCTCGACGGCGCCGGGCAGGGTGGCGGCATGGGTGACCGCGCCGTGGTTGGCCATCAGCGCGGCGGCCCGTCCGTCCAGGGCCGCCAGGACGGCCTCGGCCAGCTCCGGCGTGCCGAACGTGGCGTAGGGCGCCACCCGCACGCTGCCGCCGAGCAGCAGCATCTGGTAGTGCACGCAGGGAACCTCGTCGACGACCAGGCCGACGGCGGTGCTGAGCGGCGCGTGGGTGTGCACGACGGCGCCGGGGTCGTAGCGGCGGTAGATGCCCAGGTGCAGCGCGAGCTCCGAGGTCGGGGCGAGGTCGCCGTGCACGATCCGGCCCTCGAGGTCGACGACGCTGACCTGCTCGGGGGTCAGCTCCTCGAACCGGGCCCCGGTCGCGGTGATCGCGACCTGCCGCGCGCCGACGCGCAGGCTCACGTTGCCCGCGGTGCCGACGACCAGGCCGCGGGCGGCCAGGCTCCGGCAGGACGCCGCGATCTCGGCCCGGGCGGCCTCGACAGCCGTCGACGACATCTAACCCTCCTCCTGCGGCTGCTGCGCCGGCGGATCCTGCACCGTCGCCGGTGTGCCGGTGGTCGCGACCGGCGCCGCGGTGGCGGTGAGGCGGGCGAGCTCGCTGTCGACGGTGGCCCGGTGCTCGGCCGCGATGCGGCGCGCGGTCCGCGGCCGCCAGGCCCCGACCATCAGGAAGATCATGGGAATGAACACGACCTCGCCGGCGACCGCGATCCAGAAGTAGGTCTGCCACTGGCCCGGCGCGTCCTCGGCGGCCTGCTGCACCCGCGGGCCCTGCTTCTCGAGGTAGCGCAGGACGTCCTGCACCGTCGGGTTCTCCAGCACGGTGCCGTACTCGTCGAGGAAGGCGAGGTCGGCGGCGGGCACCGCCGACAGCGCCGTCAGATCGTCGGCGGACCTCAGCACCGCGACGCCGTCGGAGACCAGGAAGCGCAGGTCGTCGCCGGGCAGTGCGAGCAGGGCGGTCAGCCGGACCTGCGCCTGCTCCGGGGTGACGCGCAGAACGGTGGTGAGCTGGTCTGCGGCCTTCGCCAGCACGGCGGGGTCGACGGGGCCGGTGGAGCCGGCAGGTCCGGCGACCAGCGCCTGGCGGGTCGCCGGGTCGAGTGCCCGCAGCGCGGCGGTCTCGTCGACGTGCGACTCGCTGAGGAGAACCGCCCGTACCACATCGTCGACGCTGCGCCCGGACAGCTCTCCGACGGCGCCGGCCTGGACCATCAGATCGTCCGGCTTCGCGGTGAGCGCCTCCTGGGTGGCCCGGCTCAGCGCGCCCGCGGTCGTGATCTCCGCCTGGTAGCGCTCGGCCAGCGTCTGCGCCCGGTCGACGATGCCGGGATCGGCGGCGACCGCCCTGACCACGGCGTTCTGCGTCGCGTCCAGGCGCGGGTCGGTGCCCGCCACGATCGCCTGGACCGCCGGTCCGTCCTGCACCAGCGGGTTGACGGTGGTGACGACATACGGGAGAAGGAACGTCGACAGGGTCACCACGGTGCGGATCGTCAGCCCCCACACCGACAGCCCGGTCGCGGTGAGCGCCGGGTTGCGCCGCTCCACCGTCTCGGTGAACCCGGCCATCCACGGCCCGAACGCCAGCCCCAGCGAAAGCCCGAGCGGGACGAGGATCGCGACGAACGTGTAGTAGCTCGTCCCGGACTGCCCGGTTCGGTCGATCAGCAGCAGCGTGGTGACGATCGCGCCGAGGGCCCCGACGAGCATGAACGGCTTGCGCACACCGAGCCGGTCCGAGCACAGGCCGATCAGGATCAGCGCCACGGTCTGGGTTCCCCACATCCAGTTCCCGAGCGCGTTGGCCTGCGAGGTGGAGAAGCCGAAGACGGTCTGGAAGAAGATCGGGAAGAAGCCGACCGCGACGAAGTAGATGAACAGGAACACGCTGATCGCGATCGCCGAGCCGACAATGTCGACGTGCAGCATCTGGCGGTAGGGGCGGCGCAGCGCCGCGTCGACGTCCAGCCCGCGGGCCCGCGCCTCGACCAGCGCGCGGTCGCGCTCAGTCACGAGCACCTGGTCGCGCAGCGTCGGTGCGAGCTCCCGCAGGAACAGCAGCGACAGGACGAACACGGCGAGCCCGACGAGTCCGGCGATCACGTACTGGTCCTGCCAGTCGTGGATCTCGTCGGCGGTGTTGCTCACCACGGCGCTGGTGACGAGGCTGCCGGCGACGGGGCCGATCGTCCAGAACCCCATCGCGGTGGCGCGCCCCACCTGGGGGCTGAAGTCCCGGACGAGGGCGGCCGTCGCGACGAGCACGGTGCCCTCGAACGCGCCGAGCAGCGTGTAGCAGACCGCGACCGCCCACGCGCCGCTGGCGAGAGGGAAACCGACCAGGCAGGTCAGCGCGCACAGCAGCACCCCGACGGTCACCACGTTCGCACGCCCGTAGCGGTCACAGACCCCGGCGGCGACCGACGTCAGCGCGCTCGCGAGCGCCGAGACGACGTTGATGTTGACGAAGAAGCGGAACGACATCCCGGTGCTCTGCAGCACCTGCTCGCTGACGCCGCTGATCAGGTAGTACTGGTAATAGAACAAGATCGTCGTCAGGACGGCGATCGACAGGTAGGTCAGCCGGGCCCGCGGGGCGGGGAAGTGGGCCAGCTCGCGCCGCCACAGGCGGGCGACCCCGGTGGCCGGGTCGTCGGAGCGGGGCGACCGGCCGGTGTACGTCGCAGTGCTCATCGCGCGTCCTGTCGGTGGTGGTCCGTCCCGGGCTGGGCCTCGCCGGAACGATGCGCGGGACATTAACCTGAAAGTGATTCACCTTCAAGTACGTCATTCGGTGCGACCGGGACATCGGTCGCGACCGGACACGCAGGGCACGCGACAGGACATCAGGAGGCGACACGGCGATGACGGCACCCGACGGCGAGGCCCTCGCCACGGCACGGCTCCCCTCGCTGCGCACGACACCGCAGCAGGCCCGCGGCCGGGCGAAACTGGCCCGGATGCTCGCTGCCGCCGACCAGATCATGGCCACCGAAGGCGCCGACGCGGTCACCACCACCAGGCTCGCCGCCGAGGCCGGTATCTCCGTCGGCACCGTGTACCGCTACCTGCCGCACCGCGGCGCCGTCATCGAGGCGCTGGCCCAGCACTACCTCGGCCTGCTCGAGGCCCAGCTCGAAGCCCTGATCGGCGCGTTCGAAGCTGGCGAGTGGGGGCGGGCGGACCTCGTCGGCGACGCCGTCGACGCCTTCGCCGACTTCTACCGCACCCACCCGGGGTTCCGTGCACTGTGGTTCGGCCGGCACCTGACCGCCGAGACCCGCGATCTCGACCGCGCGCACAAGCAGGCCATGGCCAGCCGGCTCGCCGTCCTCGTCGCGCAGGTGACCGGCCTCGACGGCGACGACCTGCCGCGGGTGAGCCAGGTGCTGCAGCTGGCGACCGACGCCGTCATCCAGGAGGCGTTCCGTGTCGACCCCCGGGGCGACGGGACGCTGCTCGGGCAGCTGAAAACCATGCTCCGCGGCTACGTCGCGGCCCTCGACACCACCGGATAGGCCGCCGGCCTGGTCCTCGGGCTTGGCCGGCCTGTCACACGCATGCGCGAAGGGCGGGACCGGTGATAGCTGGGCGCGGGGTGGTTCCGCGGAACCGCTCCACGCGTCGGCGGCGGTCGCCGTCCGGAGCACCATCCGCGGCCAGTGGTGTGCCGTGGTCGTGTCAGGGTTGTGAGAACTGTCGGTGGTCGGTGTGACGATGCGCGGGTCCGATAGAGCGACGACACCCCTGGCCCGGTGATCCTCATGATCGACACTTCTGCTGCTGC